>DAIPZX010000254.1:0-3838 GCA_036781995.1 Massilibacteroides sp.
TCAAGACTGTATTTGCTTTGAAATAGCAAAGAAATTCAGCTGCGGATTTTAGGAAGTACTTTTGTTGTAGTATGAGGAAAGTATTTTGACTTTCAGCTACTTGGAAAAATCTCGCATGAAAAGGGCAACGGATAAGTAAAGGAGAAAGTGCTGATATACACTTAGTTTTTCATGCTTTCAAAAACCCAGTAGGAAAAATGAAGAAAGGAGAAAATAGAGGTAATTGGTTGATTGTCAGAAATGAGTGTCTTTAGTTGTCCGTAAGTGGCTGATGGGTAAAATGCGTTTTTTAGCGGATTAACGCAAACATTCCGTCTCTATCCCGTTACCCATTTCCAGCGGAGCAAAATACGGCAATCCGGTGTCATAAAATGGCTGGTTATAACGCTGTTTGTCTGCGGTTTACATTGTTCAAATAACTCACAAAGGAAGTAATTTTATCAACTTAAAAATGTGAGTGTTATGAACCAAGAATTGAAAGTATCTTTCTATCTCAAAAGAGAAAGTAGGCTTGAAAAAATCAGTAACGGCAAAAATGTAGCCTACCCGATAATCGGGAAAATCATCATCGGTAACAGCATCGCCCAATTCAGTACCAAACTGAAAACAGAGGAACGCCTGTGGCATGTCAAATCAGGCAGGGCGACTGGAAAAAGCCGTGTTGCTGTTGAACTTAACCATGAGATTAATTCTATTAATCTCCGGATCCATTCCCATTACAGGGATATCTTAGAGCGTACCGGAACTGTAACCGCTTTGGATGTAAAAAATGCCTTTCAAGGTATCGCATCAGAACAGAAAACCCTGCTTGTCTTGTTTGGGGAGATGATGCGGGAGTTTCATTCGAGGATAGGTATAGACCGCTCTGCCTCTACCTATCACAGCTACCGGAAAACACACAAACACCTTGAACGTTTTATCCGGGAAAAGTATAAAGTTCGGGACATACCTCTTGTCCGGTTGGATTTATCTTTCATTGAATCGTTTGATTTTTATTTGCGGGTAGAGCGTGGATTAAATCCGGGTTCAACACTTATATGCACCATTTATCTACAGAAAGCGGCGCGGTTAGCCCTACATAGGAATCTAATCAGCCGTCCGCCATTTATGGGATATAAGCCTGAAAAGCCCGAATTGCAAAAACGTTCACTGACAAAGGAAGAACTTGAACGGATAATATCCAGCCCTATCAAGTCCGCAAGCCAGTGTCTTATCCGGGATTTATTTGTCTTTGCCTGTATGACAGGCATATCCCATGCTGATTTGAAAAATCTCACATGGAAGAATATCATCACAGAAGAGGATGGTAGCCTGTGGATTTCCATGTCAAGGCAGAAAACAGGCGTACCCTTTAATGTGAAACTATTGGATATACCTATCCGGATTATGGAAAAATACAAGGGGTTGGCAGAAGACAATCATGTATTTCCGGTATTGGGGCAAAGCAGAATTAATTATGTCTTAAAAATTATTGGCAAACATTGCGGGATAACTACCCCTCTGACCTTTCATCGAGCCCGGCATTGCTTTGCCAGCCAGGTTTGCCTGTCGCAGGGTGTACCCATTGAAACGGTCAGCCGCATGTTGGGGCACAGGGATATTCAAACCACCCAACGTTATGCCAGTGTCAATAATGAGAAGATAGGGAATGATATGAAACTGTTATCCCAAAAGCTTTCAGGTAAATTCAACTACATGGAATCAAAATAATAATCAGAAAATATATAATCATGGAACATAACAGAAGTACATTCAGCATATTATTCTACCTCAACACAAGTAAGAAAAAGAAATCCGGTAGATGCCCGGTAATGGGGCGCATCAGTGTGGACGGAAAAAGTACGGCATTTAGTACCGGAATGGATATCCTGCCCGGTGAGTGGGATGCGAAAACAGGACTGGCGACAGGAAAATCCAAAGAAGCAAGCGATAACAACAGGCAGATAGGGAAACTACAGGCACAATTAGCCCGGCATTATAAAAGTTTGGTAGAAAGCAATGGTTATGTAACTGCCGAAGCCTTGAAAAATGCACTCCGGGGAATCGGAACAAATCAAAACACATTGATGCAGGAATTTGCGGAACTCGTAGAAGAAAAGCGTAAAAGTGTCGGGATAAAGATTCAGGCAAGTACATATTCCATGTATCTTCCGGCATTCAGGCATATGAAAAATTTCCTACAGCAAAAGTATGGGATAAGTGATATTCCTTTCGGGCAGGTAGATATTTCCTTTATTGAAGCTTATTCTTTATATCTCAAAATTGACTTGCGGATGATGCCCAGAACAGTAAAATCCCATATGATTCCTTTCCGTACATGCGTAACGAGGGCTAAACATAAGGGATTGATCCGGCAAGACCCATTCTTTGACTATACCCCTGAAAAAATAATCCCTAAACGTCCATGGCTGACCAGTCGCGAAATTGACCGGTTGATGCAGGTACATACAAAATATGCGACATGGAATTTTACACGTGACTTGTTTATTTTCTCGACATTCACAGGCATAGCAATTGCAGACTTGAGAAACCTGAAACATGACAATATCCAATATCAGGAAGACGGCACTCTGTGGATCGTGTTGAACAGGCAAAAGACCGGAACGACTTCTTATATTCCGATGTTGGAGATTCCTATCCAAATAATGGAAAGGTACAGGAATTCGGAATTTGCCGGAGAAGACGGACGGGTTTTCAAACTACAGACCCGGGTAGTTATGAACTGGCAACTCAAACGGCTTGCTAAAGCTGCCGGAATTGACAAACGGCTGACCTTCCACATGAGCCGTTTTTCCTTTGCAACAACCATTTGCCTATCACAAGGCGTTCCGATTGAAACACTTAGCCAAATGATGGGGCATTTATCTATCAAGACTACCCAAATCTATGCTGAAATTACAAGAACAAAAATTGACGAGGATATGACTAATCTGGCGGAGAGGATTCAGGGGCAGTATGAATTTTAATAAGACCGGATAAGAAGATTGCAGATAGAGCCGTTCCGTAAAAGGGCGGCTTTATTTTTTCACACTAAATACCCTCTCCATAATTAGCTGCTGGAAACAACCGATCCCAAGCATATTTTTTTCCTTTTTTATTTGATATACCTTTTATTCATTCATGGAATAGATAAGGCAACACTTTTTAGAAATTTACTCTTTCGACAACGGAGAAAGGAAGAAATTTCTAAAAACCGCTTGCGGCTTGGTGTTTCCGTTCTATTACCTGTGTGTATTTTTGTATTTCAAATGAATAAAGGATTACCGCCTGAATCCCCGCTTTGGCTTCTTCTTTATTTTTTTCTTCATAGGAATTTGCTCTTCCTCTTTGTTATTCACATCAGGGGTAAGCAAACCCAATGCAGAGGATAAACCCATATCGGGGAGATTGAAAGAATGCTTATTATCAGTTATTTCTGCCTGCTTATTTGCATATATGCCGACCTGCCTATCCGAATCTATTCTTTTTCCTTCACCGGTTATCTGTCGTTCTTGCATGTTAAGTTGGTTGGCAATCGTTCCGTTCTTCATCGTGTTGTAGTATTCAAAGGATTCGGATAGAGGGCGACTGTAAGCGAATAACTTATCAAAACCTTTTTCCGCTTGTTGAAACATGTTCTTTCTATCAAAACCGCCTTTGATTGCTCCTTTCTTGGTGTTCTTGTGGTTGGTAAGTGGGGAGAGCTTCTTTTTGTTCGTCTGGTCTTTACGACTGACAATCAAATGACAGTGCATATTCAGTTCATTGTCCGACCTATCCCTATCGAAATGTATTTTGCCGTAGAATTTTATATCTTCTGCCGATAGTCCTTTGTTGAAGTTCTTGGCATATTCAGGAA
>DAIPZX010000255.1:0-3829 GCA_036781995.1 Massilibacteroides sp.
CATCGGTTTCTTTTTATTCTCTTCCAACTTCGCCAACAGTTTTTCTTCATTAATGGTAAAGCGGAACAACATCGTCTGAGCGATCGTAATCAATGTGGAAATGAAGTAATAGTAGTTCAAACCTGACGCGAATTGGTTAAAGAAAATCAAAAGCATCAAAGGCATCATATACATCATCGCTTTCATTCCCGGCATTTGTTGTTGTCCGGTATTGCTCAGTTCCATATTGAACTTGGTGTATGCCAGGTTGACAATAACCATCAACAAACAGAATAAGCTGATGTGATTACCAAAATAAGTCGATACCAAGGGTATTTGCGCATCCCAGCTGATGATTGCGTCATAAGTAGAGAGGTCGCTTGCCCATAAGAAACTCTGATGGCGCAGTTCTATCGCAGACGGGAAGAACATGAACAAGGCAATGAGAATAGGCATCTGAAGCAACATCGGCACACAACCACTCATCGGGCTGGCTCCTGCGCGGCTGTATAAGTCCATGGTTGCTTTCTGGCGTTCCATTGCATTTTCCTGTCCCGGGTATTTCGCGTTTAATTCTTCAACCTGCGGGCGCAATACTCTCATCTTGGCAGACGACATATAAGACTTGTACGTCAACGGGAAAAGTATGAGTTTGACAATCAGCGTCAGCAAGAAAATAATAAGCCCGTAGCTGCTGATGTACTTGCCTAAGAAGTCAAATACAGGAATGATAAAGTATTTGTTGATCACGCGGAAGATACTGGCGCCGAGCGGTACAAGGCGTTCCAGGTCTAATTGCTGGTCTGAAGCTAACCCTTTGTCGTACGAATTCAGTAACCCATAAAAATTCGGACCTATATAATAATGTAGAGCCGTTGGCGTTTTTCCTTGCAGATCGAACGGAATGGATGTTGATGATTTAAAATCGACTAATACGCCGGGGTCTTCTACTTTTTTCGAATCAAGTACGGCAGGTCCGAAACCTTCATCGGCAATAAGTACTGTAGAGAAGAACTTGTTTTTGTAGGCAATCCATTTCAGGCGATCGGCTATGTTCTTATTGTCATTTCCTGCCTCACTCAAATTGTTTACCTTGCCCGACAGTAGTTTGTAATATAATGCCGTATACCGCTCTTCATACTTTCTTCCCTTCTCCAACTGACGGGCTTTTTGTGCCCATGTCAAATCAAAAGAAGTGGTGTTAGGAGCCAAAATTCCATTTAGCCCTGTCCCTTGAATCGTGAAGTCCATTCTGTATTCGTCAGCCGGAAGCGTGTAGATAAAATCAAGATACGCCCCTTCTCCGGCATTCAATCGCATGGTCAAACTGTTCGGATCATTACCACGGATGGGTGTAAAGTATAAATCAGTAGAATTAATCACTTTATTGGCCGCTGTAATAAGAGCAATATTAAATGCTGTCTGTGTCTCGTCAAACAGTGCTAAAGGAAGAGAATCATAGGTCTCGTATTGTTTGAGACGGGCATACGCCAAATGTCCTCCTTTGGTGTTGAACTTAACTTCTACTAATTCGTTTTCTAATGTAATACTTTCGTTTGCACCGGTCATCGCCTCGGCAAAACCTCCGAAAGTCTGTTGCAGTTGAGCCGTTCTCGTGGAATCCGGAAGAACTGAAGTCTCAGCCGGCAGTGTAGATGTTCTTGTTTGTTGTTCTTCCAGTTGTTTTTGTTGCTCTATCTTAGCTATAGAATCAGCATATCTGCGTTGTGTTTCGATCTGCTCGGTAGATGGTTGATTAAACCAACTGAATGCAAATAGCAGAATTCCAATTAATACAAATCCGGTAATTGTGTTTTTATCCATTTATCTGATTATTATTTGTTTTCGATCGCAGCTTTGACAAAGCTTACAAACAAAGGGTTTGGGTTTTCTACTGTGCTGCCGTATTCCGGGTGGAATTGCACACCGACAAACCAGCTTAATTGAGGTATTTCTACTACTTCAACTAATTTAGTCTCGGGGTTTTCTCCTGTACACATCATACCCGCCTCTTCAAACTGCTCCTTGTAGCTGCTGTTGAATTCAAAACGATGTCTGTGTCTTTCCTCAATATGCGTTTTCTTATACGCCTGAAATGCTTTTGAATCTTTCTTAAGCACACACTCATAAGCGCCCAGACGCATAGAACCACCCATGTTGGTGATGTTTTTCTGCTCCTCCATCATGTCGATTACCTTATAAGGTGTGTTCGGCTCCATTTCCGTAGAGTTGGCATCCTTCAATCCCAGCACATTACGGGCGAATTCAATAACCATGCATTGCATGCCTAAGCATATGCCCAAACACGGTTTGTTGTTCTCGCGTGCGTATTTGATAGCTGCAAATTTTCCATCAATACCGCGTAGTCCGAATCCCGGGGCAATCAATATACCATCCATCTCCGAAAGCTGTTCTTTAGCATTCTCTTCGGAGATTTTTTCGGAATGAATCAGATGCAGATCAAGTATTCTGTCGTTATATATAGCTGCCTGCAGCAATGATTCATCGATGGATTTGTAAGCATCCTGCAATTCTACATATTTTCCAACTAATCCGATCCGGACAGTCTTTTTCGCTGAGTGCTTTTTGTCTAAAAAAGCTTTCCACTGCGCAAGTTCCGGAGTAGGGCCTATTTCCAGTCCCATCTTTTTCAAAACCGTTACGTCCATATTTTGATTCTGGAGTACTAACGGAACCTCATAGATGGTAGGTACATCTATGGATTGTATCACCGCGTCTTCGGCAACATTGCAGAACAGGGCTACTTTGTGCAGTATGTCTTTTTTTAATTCGTGTTCGGTGCGCAAAACCAGTATGTCGGGTTGTATCCCTAATTCCTGCAACTGCTTAACGGAGTGCTGTGTCGGTTTTGTTTTATATTCTTTGGCAGCCGCAATGTATGGAACATAGGTGAGGTGTATACAAAGACAATTCTTCCCCAGTTCCCATTTCAGTTGGCGTACACTTTCTATATAAGGCAACGATTCGATATCACCTACCGTGCCTCCGATTTCTGTTATTACAAAATCAAATTTATATTTTGAACCTAAAAGCTTTACGTTCCTTTTAATTTCATCGGTGATATGAGGAATAACCTGTACTGTTTTTCCCAGATAGTCGCCCTTGCGTTCCTTATTAATTACGCTCTGATATATGCGACCCGTAGTAATGTTGTTCGCACGGGTAGTCTGGACGTTCAGAAAACGCTCATAATGGCCCAAGTCCAGATCCGCTTCATGCCCGTCAACGGTTACATAGCATTCGCCATGCTCATAAGGGTTCAACGTCCCCGGATCAATGTTGATATAGGGGTCGAATTTTTGAATCGTAACTTTGTATCCTCTGGACTGAAGAAGTTTACCCAAGGATGCGGAAATAATTCCTTTCCCTAAAGAAGAAACCACACCGCCTGTAACGAAGATGTACTTTGTATCTGCCACGTTAGTAATATTTAAATAGATGTGTCGATTTTTTAAATAAGAAACGGCAAAGTTAATGAATTTCGTTTATTCCGCATTATTATATTCCGCATTTGTTCTATTTGAAAACGGAGTAACGCTACTTTGTAAAAAAAACGACGGGCATTCATTCGGTGTAGCACGCAGGATAAACGCATTTAAAATAGTATCGTTTTCCTATGTTTGCAGTCGGTTGTGGGTTGGATGAAAAAATGTCATATAGGTAGAAAATTAACAAATTTAGTGTTAAAACGAAGATGAATCAAATATCGTCGATTTGGCGACGTTTTAACATATCGGTGGACACCTACCCCCTTTGGTAACTATTCAGCGATTCATTTTCTTTGTCTCTTACCTCTGCTTAATCACGCTGTTTATCTATACTTTAGATT
>DAIPZX010000256.1:0-3824 GCA_036781995.1 Massilibacteroides sp.
TTGAACGCATGATGCCTGCACATATCACGACTAAAAATCCCGTAATCCACATTTCGTTGAACCCGCACCCGGACGATAAGCTGACCGATGAACAGCTGTCGGAGATTGGGCGCGAGTATATGGAACGCTTAGGGTACGGGTCGCAGCCTTACATGATTTTCAAACATGAGGACATCGACCGTCAGCATATCCATATTGTCGGCTCACGGGTGCAGCCTAATGGCAGGCCCGTTCCCGACAAAATGGAGAAACGGCGCAGCGCAGCTATTGTAGAAGATTTGGAGCGGAAATACAATTTGATTCCCGCTAAAGGTCAGAAGCCGGGCGAGGCGTGGCAGCTTGCTCCGATAGATGTTTCGGCAGGCAACCTGAAAAAACAGGTGGCAAATGTTATCAAACCGCTTTCCTCTATGTATCGTTTTCAAACGCTCGGTGAGTACCGCGCCCTGCTTTCTTTATACAATATAGGAGTAGAGGAAATCAAAGGAGAAAACAAAGGCAAGCCATACCGGGGACTGGTGTATTCGGCATTGGACAATGAAGGCAACCGTGTCGGCAAACCCTTAAAATCCTCCCTGTTCGGTAAAGCACTTGGTATTGAAGCGTTGGAAGCGAAGTTCGGCACATCGAAAGAAACGATTAAAGCCGACGGTATCGCCAAACAAACCCGTACTGTTGTTTCCTCGTCCCTCGAAAATTCCCGCACAGAAAGCGAGTTTCGAGCGGCTTTGCGGAAAAAAGGTATCGACCTTGTTCTCCGGCGCAACGATGAGGGACGCATATTCGGGGCTACGTTTATCGACCATAACCGGCGGGCGGTTCTCAATGGCTCACGGCTCGGTAAAGAGTTTTCGGCTAACGTCCTGAACGAACGCTTTGCAGATAATTCGCTGCAACAAGAACAGCGCGAGGATCTGCAAACACAAATTCCAATGCCGAAACCGTCCGATAGTCTGCACTCAAAAGAACAGCCGCAACCCGAATCCAAGCATTCTACCGTAGAGGATGCAGCAAGTAGCCTGTTATCTGTCCTTACTCCCGAAACCGGAGGACAGGACAACAACCAGCCGACCATAAAACGCAGGAAAAAGAAAAAGCGCAGGTACGGCAGGCAGCTATAAGAATTTGAAGTATTACAATTTAATTTTTACAATTATGCAAAATGAAGATGATTTGAGAGGTCTGGCTAAGGTCATGGACTTTATGCGTGCGCTCTCTATTTTATTTGTAGTGATAAACGTGTACTGGTTTTGTTACGAGGCGGTACATGAGTGGGGAATCAATATCGGGGTAGTCGATAAAATTCTGATGAATTTTAATCGTACCGCAGGACTATTCAATTCAATCCTGTGGACGAAAATCTTTGTCGTTGTGTTCCTTGCTTTATCGTGTTTGGGAACGAGAGGGGTTAAAGAGGAAAAGATTACATGGGGCAAAATCTATGTGTGCCTCGGTATCGGCTTTCCCTTGTTCTTTCTGAACTGGTGGCTACTGGCATTGCCGTTACCATCGGTCGCCAATGCTGGGTTCTACATCTTTACCATTTCGGTAGGCTACATCCTGCTCCTGATGGCGGGTACATGGATAAGCCGCCTCTTGAAAAACAATATGATGGACGATGTCTTCAATACGGAAAACGAATCGTTTATGCAGGAAACAAAGCTGATGGTAAATGATTATTCGGTAAATCTGCCTACGAAGTTCTGGTATAAAAAGAAGCAGTGGAAAGGTTGGATAAACGTTGTCAATCCTTTTCGCGCCGCTATCGTTTTAGGAACTCCCGGCTCCGGCAAGTCCTATGCCGTAGTAAACCAGTTTATCAAACAGCAGATAGAGAAGGGTTATACAGGCTATATTTATGATTTCAAGTTTCCCGACCTCTCTACTATTGCCTATAACCACCTGTTAAACAACCGGGAAGGCTATGAAAAAACGCCAACTTTCTATGTGATAAACTTTGACGATCCCAGCCGTAGCCACCGTTGTAACCCAATTAATCCCTCGTTTATGGATGATATTTCGGATGCCTACGAATCGGCCTATACGACAATGCTCAACTTGAACCGGACGTGGGTGCAGAAGCAGGGCGACTTCTTTGTCGAATCGCCGATTATCCTGTTTGCTGCTATTATTTGGTATTTGCGTATCTATGAAGACGGTAAGTATTGCACATTCCCTCATGCAATAGAATTTCTGAACAAAAGCTACGAGGATATTTTTCCGATTCTGACCTCTTATCCCGATCTCGAAAACTACCTTTCTCCTTTCATGGATGCGTGGAAATCTGGTGCGGCTGACCAGCTTCAGGGGCAGATTGCAAGTGCGAAAATCCCGCTTTCCCGCATGATTTCTCCACAACTTTATTGGGTAATGAGCGGGGACGAATTTACATTGGATATTAACAACCCGGACGACCCGAAAATGTTAGTCGTTGGCAACAACCCAGACCGCCAGAATATCTACGGGGCAGCACTTGGATTGTATAATTCCCGCATCGTGAAGTTGATTAATAAAAAGGGGCAGCTTAAATCCTCGGTTATCATAGACGAGTTACCGACTATCTATTTCAAAGGCTTGGATAACCTGATAGCCACCGCACGAAGCAACAAGGTTGCCGTGCTTTTGGGCTTTCAGGACTTTTCGCAGTTGAAAAGGGATTACGGCGACAAGGAAGCTGCCGTAGTTATGAACACGGTCGGTAACATCTTTTCCGGGCAGGTAGTCGGCGATACAGCGAAAACTTTATCTGACCGCTTCGGAAAAGTGTTGCAGAAACGCCAGTCCATGACGATTAACCGCAACGATAAATCAACATCCATCTCTACGCAGATGGATAGCCTGATACCGCCGTCCAAAATATCCAATCTGACACAGGGTATGTTCGTGGGCGCGATAGCGGACAACTTCGATGAACGGATAGAGCAAAAGATTTTTCACTGTGAAATCGTAGTCGATAACGAGCGGGTAGCCGCTGAAACAAAGGCATACAAGAAAATCCCCATTATCACCAACTTCGTGGATGAAAACGGTGTTGACCGCATGAAAGAAATGATTAAGGAGAATTACGACCGCATCAAAGCGGAAGCCAAACAGATTGTGACTGATGAGTTAGAGCGCATTCGGAATGATGAGAATCTAAGGCATTTGTTACCGACAAAAGAAGAATAACTTCTATTAAATGAGGCACACGGATAGTCGGTTTTTACCGGCTATCCTCTTTCTTTTTCTGTAATTTGTTGATGGTGTTGGTTGCATTCGTCTGAAAGAATTGCCGGAGAGTAGCATCAACCTTTACTGTGATATTGCATTCTTCTTCAAGGGCAATTATCATTTGTTTTCTTATTTCAATCAATTCGTTTTCATTCAAATCCTTACCCGAATACTCCCGGTGCTCAATAATTGCCGAATAGACATAATCCCTTAGTATCATCTTCTCATAATTATCGAGTTCGGAGAATTTCTTTTTTTCTAAGAATACAGGCATGCAATCTATGTCCGCATCATCAAAAATAAAATCATCATCCGGTTCTATCTCCGGTTGATCCCAACCCAAGACCGAACGGGCAAATTCCCTTACTTCGGGATATTTCGTGCTGTTTGCATATTTTCTAAGCAGTTCCCAATCGGCTTTTGAACGGGGATATTTTCCTGCAATATTCTCAATACGATTCAGAATTTGCAGTTTATTTTTCTTTTCCTGTGGCAAAGCAGCGCACTCCTTACAGATATGCGCAGCATGTCCTTTACCGCTGAATTTCTCATTGGCTTTCCGCTCTCCGCAGATTTTACAGTAATGTCCCGGCAACTTCTTTTTGCTCATTGTT
>DAIPZX010000257.1:0-3821 GCA_036781995.1 Massilibacteroides sp.
AGGCACCGGGGTATCCCTCCCCAGTGCCACCACTAAAAAATTCAAAGCAACTGAACTTAACAATTTCTTACTAAAAACAGTGCTTATGAACTTCTTAGTGGCAAAGATAGCGATTTATTTGCGTTTCTTCATGTTATCCGATTTAGGTGGAAATGAAAAGACTGCCTTATACTCGCTGTCAAAAGCTACCACAGCATCGAAAGGTTTGTTCTCTTTGCTTTTGAAGCCTTTTATAACGTCGGTTTTACCTTTTGTAAGCAAGTCTATAATTTGCCCGTCCGTCAGGTCTTTGCCCGATTTATTCCGGAAGACGGTCAATCCGCAATCTTCATTATTGCACTTGGCTACTTTCTGGTAAATAGTTACATGACCGCTTTTGCACTTAGGACAGGTGCAGCTCTCCCGTTTGTTTCCGCCCTCGATTTTAGTTTCCAATAATTCGGCGGTGATCTGTGCAGCATAGACTTCAATCCCCCTGTGGAATGTATCGGCATCCATTTCGCCGACGGCTATTTTGTTCAGGGCTGATTCCCATTCGCCTGTCATTGATACGTCCGCAATCTTTTTATCGCGGACAGCCAGATACACAACCAATCCTTTGTTGGTGGGAACAAGCGACTTCTTTTCCCTTACGATATACTCACGGGAGAATAGCGTTTCGATAATACTGGCACGAGTGGCAGGCGTTCCTATACCCGATTCTTTGAGGGCTTCCCGCTCGGCTTCGTCGGTAAGTTCCTTTCCGCAGGTTTCCATAGAAGAAAGCAAACTGCTCTCTGTGTGTAGCGGACGGGGCTTGGTTTGCTTTTCCAGTAAATCCGTTCCATTGATTGGAAGTGTGTCGCCATTATATAATGTAGGGAGCGCCGGAGCATCGTCTTCTCCTTTTTCTTCATCGGGAGCGTTCAATACGGCACGCCAACCCGGAACAAGGATAACGCTTCCTTTGACGGTAAACGGAACTCCCGAAGCATCCAATGAAACGGTAGTATTCTCTTTGGTGCATTTGCCGGAAAAGGCTTCCAACATACGGGCGGCAATCATATCATATATAATACGTTGGTCGGCTGAAATATCGCCCGGCATATTTTCGGTAATTATCAGGGCGTGGTGGTCGGTAACTTTTTTATCGTTTACCGAACGCTTGTTGAGCGATTGACCGGATAAGGATTTTGCATAATTACCGAATGAGCCGTAACCGGATAGCTGACCTATAAGAACAGGTATTTCTTCAAAAACATCATCGGAGATATAACGGCTCCCTGTTCTCGGATAAGAAATGAGCTTTGCTTCATAAAGCGATTGTGCGACCGACAGGGTTTTATCTGCCGAAAAACTGTGTCGGCTGTTCGCTTCTTTTTGCAAGGTGGTCAGGTCGTAGAGCAAAGGCGGCTCCTGATTGGCTTGCTTGGTTTCGACATTCAACACGCTGACTGATTCTGTGGAGCGGATACGCTCTAAGATTGTATCTGCGTCTTGCTTCGTGCCGAATCGTTCTGTTGAAATGGCGGCGAACCCGGTTGCATCCTTTGCCGTGTGTAGTTTTACCTGAAAATAGGTTTGCGGTTTGAAATCCTTGTTTTCGAGGTAACGGCTGCAAATCATGGCGAGTGTGGGTGTTTGCACACGCCCCAATGACCACACGCCGTATCCGGCAGATATGGAAAGCGCCTGCGAGCTATTCAATCCGACCGCCCAATCCGCTTGGCTCCGGGCCTTGGCGGACAGATAGAGGTTGTCATAATCGCTTCCCGGTCGAAGATTCTGCAACCCCTCGCGGATAGCCTTATCGGTAAGCGAACTTATCCAAAGGCGGTCAAAAGGTTTGGTACATTCCAGATAATGATATATGTATCTGAATATTAATTCGCCCTCGCGACCTGCATCGGTGCTAACGATTATGCGGTCGCATCTACCGAACAACTCTTTGATAACCTTTAGTTGTTTCATTACGCCCGGATCGTTCTTATACTCCTTGCCGTCTTTGACTTGGCGGGGTATCAATTTAAACTCGTTGGGAAGTATCGGCAGGTTCTCACGCTGAAAACCTGTGATTCCGTACTGTTCCGGCATTGCCAACCCGATAAGGTGGCCGAATGCCCATGTAACGGCATAACCGTTACCATCCAGATAACCGTCCTTGCGGTTGTCTGCACCCACGATAGCCGCTATATCGCGGGCTACCGAAGGTTTTTCTGCTATTATTACTTTCATTTACTTTGAATTTTATTCGACTATTTCTCGCAATGGCATAGCTCAAACAAGTTTGGATCTGCTCATTGCTTATCGAAATAGTTGGATTTTTTAGTGGTTTACATTTTGTGTCCTGTGGACTTCTTCTTTTTATTCACTTGCTTTTGCTCCTGATTCTCAGTAGGTTTCTGCTGACCTTGTTTCAAAGGTTCTTTGGAGTGTTTAGTTGCTTCGTTGGTCTTGCCCTGCGAATTAACGGCTACCTGTGTTTTGTTTCCTTCGGCAACTTTCACATCAGCGCCTTGTTTTTTGGCTTTGTCGGGATTCCATTTGAGAAAATCCAATTTGCCTTTTTCATGGTTTACCTTGACGTATGCGTTGAAAGGTTCGCCTTTTGCGTCTTTCAGCATACCCTGCACATAGACGGCTTTGTTATCGCGCAACTTGTTTTGTTGGTCTTCGGTAAGATCTACACCCAGCAGTTTTTTAGGGATACGAACGCCATTTTGCTGCTCTTGGCTTTGGCTCTGATTCTGCTCTCGCTTATTGCTCTGCTGGTACTTGTTGCGATCCAGTCCGTCGTATGAGAAATCGTAACCGCCCTTAGCCGCATTGAACTGTACATAAGCATCGAACTTTCGGGGATTATCAGTGCCGATGGTATTTTTAGAGGTCATGCCTTCAACTAAAACCTTTTTTCCCTTTTTGAGTGCCTGCTGCTGTTCGGGAGAAAGTTCGGTTCCTTTCAGGTTTTGGGAAACGGTCAGTTTATCGAGCGGTACAGCTTCCAGACGGTTGGTTTGCTTGTCGATAGAGATAAGCGACGGAACTTTTTCGCCCGGAGTGTGTGGTTCCAAATCCACAACACGTCCGCCGTTGCCGGTAGCTAAGAGGTTTTCTTTAACATCGTTCGGGAGCATGATACCCTGAAACGGTTTTTCCAAATCGACCTGGTGTTGATAGGGGTGCGGAGTGAATTTCAGGCTTCCGTCCGGCTGTTCTTCCAATGAAAGGCGGGCTTTCATCGGATAGTCCACGCCCTCGATTTTCGGATTGATATCTACGAGGTGCGGGGACTTGTACCCGTAGCTCATAGCCTTTAACTCGCCCTCTAAATTTTCGCGCTTGATACCGTATTTCTGATACTCGCTTTCGGGAATACGGCTGGTGTCGAATTGCTTAAATTCGCTCTGCTGTTCGTTCTTTTGATTTTTCGTTTCCATTGTTTCTGATTTTTCTTCCGTTACTGTTTGCTTTTTAGTCTCCTTAGTCGATTGCTCCTGCTCTTTGTTCAGGTAATCGTTCGGGTTAATACGATACTTTTCCAATTCCTTTTCGTCAATGGTCAATATCTTATTCAGCATATCGACCGTTACAGCATAAAAGCCTGTGTGCGATGGGTTTTTAGCTTGGTTGAAGAAGTTTTTGAAAAAATTTTCGATAGGGTCAGCGTGTTTGTCAATGATTAGAAAATCATTCTGCTTCGCCTTCATGGGGTCTATGGCATCAATCTTTCCTTTTTTATCAATGCCCTTGACAACTTTGAGTTTGTTGCCTTCTCCTTCATCCCGCATCAGGAGAACTTTGTCTTTCGGATTTAATTTTTCATCCATGATAAAACTGTTTTT
>DAIPZX010000258.1:0-3813 GCA_036781995.1 Massilibacteroides sp.
AAAAGAGATTGTGTTTTCTGCAGTTCTTGATAAAGGATGGCATTTATATGATATGAATTTGCCTGAGGGCGGACCGGTGTCGACGTCTTTTACCTTTGAAAAAATAACCGGAGCTGAACTGATAGATAGTCCGGTTGCTTCCGTTGCGCCTACTACAGTTTATGATGAATTATTCTCCATGAACCTTCGTTGGTATGCCGATAAAGTTAGTTTCAGACAAAAGATAAAAATTACGGATCCGGCTAAGTTTAAAGTGAACGGAGAGGTGGAATTTATGGTTTGTAATGATGAAACCTGTCTTCCTCCCGAGCGGATAGAATTTGCTTTCGACAAGAAACATATTTCTATTACAGATGAGCAGTTGGCTGCCGGCAATGATACCGTAGATGAAACTGTACAGGATAGTACCGCCCAGGTGAATGACCCGGTTTCCACCACAAACGAATCAAAAGCAATCCCTGCCATTCCGGTCGTGAAGTTGGATGATACATCTTCGAGTGTGGTTTCGGCAGATGTGTTGTGGACACCTGTAATTGATGACCTGAAGGCTTATGGTGACAAGGTGGTGTCTGCACCGGATACTTCCTGGCTTTTTATCTTTTTCGCCGGATTCGTGGGTGGATTGATTGCTTTGCTTACACCTTGTGTCTGGCCTATGATTCCAATGACGGTGAGTTTCTTCTTGAAACGCACGAAAAATCGTAAAAAAGCGATTCGCGATGCTGTGACGTATGGTTTGTCCATCATTGTGATTTATTTGATCATGGGACTGTTGATTACCGGCATATTTGGTGCCAGCGCATTGAATGACCTGTCTACGAATGCGATCTTTAATATTCTGTTCTGTCTGCTGCTGGTTGTTTTTGCGATTTCATTTTTCGGAGCCTTCGAAATGGTACTTCCGGCTTCGTGGACAAATAAATTAGACAGCAAGGCTGATTCTACAACGGGTATCCTGAGCATATTCTTTATGTCGTTCACGCTTGTGCTTGTGTCGTTCTCTTGTACGGGACCTATTATCGGGACTTTGCTTGTACAGGCGGCTTCGATGGGTAGTGCGGTAGGTCCGGCGATCGGTATGTTCGGATTTGCTCTGGCTTTGTCTATTCCGTTCTCCTTCTTCGCGATCTTCCCCAATATGTTGCAGACTATGCCCAAATCAGGCGGATGGTTGAACTCCGTCAAAGTGGTTTTGGGATTTCTGGAACTTGCTTTGGCGCTGAAGTTTTTGTCTGTGGCAGATCTGGCTTATGGCTGGCGCATTCTTGATCGTGAGGTGTTCCTTGTCTTATGGATCGTGATTTTCGCGATGTTGGGCTTCTATTTGTTGGGTAAGATCAGGTTCAGCCATGACAGCGAACTGAAATACATATCAGTGCCCCGTCTGTTTATGGCGATTATTTCTTTATCCTTTGCGGTTTATATGGTTCCCGGTTTATGGGGAGCTCCGCTTAAAGCGATCAGTGCCTTTGCACCACCGCTATATACGCAGGACTTTAATTTGTATGAAGATGAAGTGCATGCCAATTTTGACGATTATGAAGCCGGCATGGCTTACGCCAAACGGGTAAACAAGCCTGTTATGATAGACTTCTCCGGTTATGGCTGTGTAAATTGCCGCAAAATGGAGGCCTCGGTATGGACAGACCAAAAGGTGAAGGGAATCATTGAGAACGATTACGTGTTGATCACACTGATGGTGGATGACAAAACCAAACTGCCGGAAGTGATTGAGGTGGAGGAGTACGGCAAAATCCGCAAACTGAAAACCATAGGGGATAAATGGAGCTATCTGCAAAGAAGTAAATTCGGAGCAAACGCCCAGCCATTCTATGTGTTATTAGATGCAGAAGGCAAACCGCTGACTTCCTCTTATGCATACGATGAAGACGTGAATAAATACATTCAATTCCTACAGGAAGGGTTGGTAAATTTTAAGAATAAATGAGTAGTAGAGAAGAACAAATGGCTGCCTTCGGGCAGCTGTTGGACGTAATGGATGAACTGAGGGAAAAATGCCCTTGGGATAAAAAGCAAACCAATGAAAGTTTAAGAACAAACACGATCGAAGAGACGTATGAATTGTGTGATGCCATTATGCGCGATGATAATAACGAGATCAAAAAAGAACTCGGTGATTTATTGCTTCATGTGGTGTTTTATGCTAAGATCGGCTCAGAGAAAGAAGCATTCGATATTAAAGATGTATGCGATAGCCTTTGTCAAAAATTAATATACCGCCATCCGCATGTATTTGGTGATGCTGTAGCTGAAACCAGCAAGAAAGTAGAACAGAGTTGGGAAGAATTGAAACTGAAAGAAAGAGGAGGAAACAAAACAGTGCTTGAAGGAGTGCCTGCTTCTCTTCCATCTTTAGTGAAAGCACATCGCATTCAGGATAAAGCCCGCAATGTGGGCTTTGACTGGGAAGAGCGCGAACAGGTCTGGGATAAAGTGCACGAAGAATTTACGGAGTTAAAAACCGAAATTGACAAAATGGATAACGATTGTATGGAGGCTGAATTCGGAGATTTGTTTTTCAGCCTGATCAATGCCGCCCGTTTGTATAAAATCAATCCGGACAATGCGCTTGAACGAACCAATCAAAAATTCATCCGTCGTTTCAATTATCTGGAAGAGCACACACTGAAAGAAGGACGTTCGCTGAAGTCCATGTCTTTAGATGAAATGGATAAAATATGGAACGAAGCCAAGTCTAAAGGCTTATAAAAACAAAAGGGGAACCGACATCACGTCGCCACCCCTCCCTTAACTTAAACGCCAAAACTAAATCTAAACAAAAAACACAAATAATGACATTGTCATTTTTATCTATTTATGTACTATTATTTCCTGTTTCCTGATCCTTTCATAAATTCACGTGCGAACTGATATTCCGCTGACGTTAATTTATAAATCTTTTCAGGCGAGAGTATTTTCTTGAATTTATCGTAATACTCTTTTTCTATTTTTGCCTCCTTCATTTTAACATCCACACATTTATCTACAACGTGGGTGTAATCCGCTGAAGTTGCCTCCTTATTTCTTCTAATTCCACGAGAAAGCTCTCTGCATTCCTGTCCTGCTTCAAACTTTTTTTCCTGGAATTCATCGTATATCGGTATGAATTTTGCGGCTTCTTCCGCAGTAAGACCAATCTCCGCTACTAAAAACGCATTTCTTTTTTCGACGAATGCTTTTCTGTCAAACTGACGTCCCTGCTGCTTCCCATGAGCGGATAATGTACCGGGAAATAAAAAAGCGAACGAGACAAATGTAATAATAAATATTTTATACATACAAATGAAATTACAAAAATATTCTATATGGCTAAATAAACGTACAATTTATTCGGAATCAGCCAGCTCTTCTTCCAAAATATAATCAGAATATCTGGCTTCCAGATATTCGAGATACTCTTCGTCAAGGCTGCTTTGTAAAGCAGACATGGCATCAACCGGTCGTTCTGTCTGAACCCGAAGAGAATCTTGTATATAAGAGTCTGTCTGATTGTCTAAACTGATGAAAATGTTGATGAAGAATACAATCCCTGCCACTGCGGCTGCTATGCCGATCCATGGGCGGAGCCAGGTTATCATGGGTATCTTGCGCGATTTCTTTTCGCATATGGTTTTTTCAGGCAACCGGCTCATTATACGGTCAGTCAGTCCTTCCATATAGCCATCCGGCACACGGAAAGGATTCTGCCCTTTTAATTGGTCTAATTCGTGTCGATTTTCTCCCATTTTATCTGTTTTTATTGTTTGACTAACGTAATTATAAATGGTTTAAACGTCTTTTGTTAAAAACTCC
>DAIPZX010000259.1:0-3792 GCA_036781995.1 Massilibacteroides sp.
TCCCGTCTTTCGCTCAACTCTAAAAAGACACTTTAGAGAAAACTAAGGACAAAGCCTTTCAAACTAATGGTTTGGGAGGCTTTTTTCATGTTTTATCACCTACCTGAAAGACAAAAAAAAGCCATGCCAAGACAACGAATCGGTACTAAATCGGTACCTGTTCCAAAAGACAAAGAATCGGTACCGATTTCCATCATAAGTCCCTGAACTGTACAATATTGTCACTTGCTCTGTAATGCTCTTCAGAATAAATCAATTTACCTTTGTATTTTATTTAAAAGATCAAAAAGATGAAACGAAGTACATTTAGAATTCTCTTTTATATTAAGAGAAGTAATCCCAAGAAAAATGGGAACGTAGTGATAATGGGGCGCATCACAATCGATGGAGAGAGGGCACAATTCAGTACCAAACTGGATATTCATCCCGACAAATGGGATAACAAAATTGGACGGGCAAAAGGAAACAGTATGAGCATAGCCAATCTGAACCGAATGTTAGACAATATTCGGGCTAAAGCATCCATGCACTACAGCCGCCTAATGGATGATAACGGTTATGTGCTTCCCGACAAAATCAAAAACGCCCTGCTCGGCTTTGAAGAAAAAGGAAAAACAATTATGTTCTACTTTGATAAGTTCAATGCTCAATACAAAATGAAAGTCGGGACAATGGTTACACGAACCACCTATTTGCGATATGAACTGGCAAAAAACCGTTTGACGGATTTTCTAAAAACACATAAGGGCGTTGCCGATATTCCATTCATGGAAATAAACACCGTCTTTCTTCAAGACTTTTACCTGTTTCTAAGAAATACCCACAAGTCAGGCAATAACAATGCGATGAAAACCATGCAGCATCTAAGGTCTGTTTTCAACTACATTAAAAATTCGGGAGAGACATTTATCGACCCATTCGCAAATTACAAAATGAGTTTCGAGACGATAGAGCGGAACTATTTAACTCGTGAAGAATTGAATACGATGTATAGTAAAAAATTCGGAACAGAGAGATTGGAAAGAGTAAGAGATACTTTTCTTTTCAGTTGTTATACCGGTTTGTCGTTTTCCGACATTCGGGACTTGACGGAAGACAATATCAAGCAAGGAATAGACGGCAACTTGTGGATCATGTCGAAACGTCATAAAACAGGAATCCCTTTCAAGGTGCGCCTGTTGGATATTCCAATGGCAATTATGGCAAAATATGAAGGCAGACAAAAAGACGGCAGGATACTTCCCGTCATAAGCAACCAGAAAATGAACAGCTACCTGTCCGAAATAGCAGATGTTTGTTATATTGATAAGAAAATTACATTTCACGTTGCAAGACATTCATTTGCAACGCTTTGCCTAACGGAAGGGATGCCGATTGAAAGCATATCAAAATTGTTGGGACATACCAAAATAAAGACCACACAAATATATGCCCGAATTATAGATAAAAAATTGAGCAACGATATGAACGATTTCGCCAATAAGCTAAACAGTATGGGAAGCACAAACGGAATAATAACCACTCAATAATAAGAAAACATGGAATTGCAGATTATACAAAATAGAATTTATGAAGTTCGAGGTATGCGTGTCATGCTGGATTATGACTTGGCGATTATGTATGAAGTTGAAACAAGAGCATTAAAGCAAGCGGTTAAGCGTAATATTGACAGATTTCCTGCTCCTGATTTCATGTTTGAACTGACACGGGAAGAGAGTGATGCTGTTATAAAGTTGGGGGTATCACAAAATGTGATACCCCCCGACTACAACGTCGGCTCTTCTTTAATAATGGCATTTGGGGAACTCGGAGTAGCAATGCTTTCGTCCGTATTGCGAAGTAAAAAAGCTATTCAAGTTAATATTTCAATCATGCGGGCTTTCGTTGCACTCCGTCAATATGCACTCGGTTATGCGGAGTTAAACCGAAAGTTGGAGGATTTTATGATAGAAACCAATATGCAGTTCAGCGATATTTATCAAGCTCTCACCGAACTGGCTTCGCAAAAGGAACTTGAAAATAAACCTCGCAAACGTATCGGTTTTAATGTTCAACCCGAAGAAGAATAACAGTTATGGAACACGGATATATCAAAATCAAAGAAAATAGTGAAAATCAGCTTATTGTTGAAGCAAAACTCGTAAATTGCACCCTTTGGGTAACTAAACACGAGATAGCTGATTTATTTAATGTGTCGATAGTACCGACAAGTAATGTTCTCCGGGCAATCTTCAAATCAGGACTATTGCACGAAGAAAATGTAAGCCGAAAGCACAAGTTCGAGTATAACGGTCGCCAATGCGAAACGACCCTATACAATTTAGAAGCATTGATTTTTGTCAGCTATCGCATTGCTTCATTTGAAGCACGGGCGTTCAGGGAGTGGGTAATGGCAGCATTAACCGAATACACCCGAACGAAACCCAAAAGAGAAACGGAAGTTCTGATTGTATATAACCTATCGTCAAAACTCCCTCACATATCATTAAATTAAGTCAAACAATAATATCATTCAGTTATGAAAAATGTAATCTATTTATTCATTGCGGTTTTCTTGGTTGCCTGTGGTGGCACGAGTACAAACAACATTTACGAGAAAACCATTACCGGCTACTTGTTGAAAGGTAGCGACACAAAAGAGAATCTCAACTTCAAAATTATTGAGTTAAACGAACACGGAACTGTTACGGTTGCCGACAGTATCGCTCACTTTACCGACGAGTTTCGGAAAGATACCGAACTTTTTATAAAGCGTGTTGAACTTGCACGAAAAATGAGTGAATCGCTACTGGCTAAAGCCAAAAGGCAGAGCGAAATCGACAAGTACACTGCCGACATTGCCGACATAAATGCTCAGATAGATTCACTTAAAAACCTTATGCCTGACAATCTGCAAGGCTATGACAGCAGAAATACGAATGAGATTCTTGTGCAAATTGTCCGTTGCAAATATTCTCTTGTTCCTCCGGGCAGAACAGCCGTTGAAGAAACATTTGATTTCTACCTATCGCCCGACGGCAGCAAATGCTACGGCAAGAAAAGAGCCAAATAATACTTATTGCTTAACGTAACGAAGCCTGTTTCTGAAATATGAAGCAGGCTTTTTTATTGCTTATAACTTTCCTTTCTGTGGGGAAAGTTTTGCGTTTTACAATGATAAACGCAAAGTATTCGACCAAATTTCTTTTTACTACACTTCTCTTTGGTATAATTTCTTCCTCATTAGCGAGTATCTAAGAGGGTACTTCTTGACCCATGTTCAGGATACAAAGGTATTTCGGCAAATCCTGTCGCCAAATTATTGTTGAAAAAATCTTCCTCTTTCCCTCACGGGCGAGCGTATTTATTTCCCAAAAATTTGTCTTCGGCGGATTTTAGCCGAACCTTTCTGTACCCTGAAACATAGGTCAGTACACCTCACCGATACGGCAGAAAAAAAAAGTCAGAAATTATGAGAAGTATAGTAAAAAATAGGAAACAAGGTAGTAACCTTCCAATTAGCATAAAATTGGTGGTAAAAATCGCATTAGTGGCTTTGGGGTTTTCCGTGTGGGGAACAGGGTTTATTTGGGCGTTGGTGGGCTTGTATCTCTTTCTTCCTGTTATTCAGGGTATCCTCTCCTTCTTCGTGGGTTTGGGTGCTATTATCCTCTTTCTTTTCATTCTTCTTTCCTTTTTGTAAACCGTTAAAATTTAGAGTTATGAGCAAAGTATTTTTATTAGGTGCAAACCGCGAAATCGACAGAGCCAAACAAGTGGTAGAAGTCAATCAGATTATCCAAATGGAGGGTT
>DAIPZX010000260.1:0-3791 GCA_036781995.1 Massilibacteroides sp.
CATAGTTATGTTTTTTTTATGCCCTAAATACATTGATTTTCAGATGTGAAAAAATGGGATAAAATTTGAAATTGTCTCGTCATTTTCGAGGAGCGCAGCGACGAAGCAATCCAGAGGGGTGGCGTAAACTGGATTGCTTCGCTGCGCTCGCAATGACGCCGCGGTTTTTGATGATACGGGCATACCAGGCAACTGTATTCAAAATAGCCTCTAAATTATCATCGTGTTTGCCATGTGTTGTGGTGTCATCCAAATTTAAATATACCAAAATAAAACAATACCTTTACACCATGTAATTGTAAATTAATATACGTTATGTCAGTAGCAAAAACAGATGAAAACAGGAAAGTGACTACCCATCGTTTAACCGAAATGAAACGCAGGGGAGAGAAAATATCTATGTTGACGGCCTATGATTATTCGATGGCCTCGATTATTGATCAAGCAGGGATGGATGTGATTCTGGTGGGAGATTCTGCTTCAAACGTAATGGCAGGTAATGTGACTACGCTGCCGATCACGCTTGACCAGATGATCTATCATGGCAAGTCTGTCGTGAAAGCTGTAAAGCGCGCGTTGGTTGTTGTAGATCTTCCGTTCGGAACCTACCAGGGTAATTCAAAAGAAGCGCTCGCCTCTGCCATTCGTGTAATGAAAGAAACGCATGCCGACTGTATCAAGATAGAGGGTGGGGTAGAAATAAAGGAATCAATAGAACGTATATTATGTGCCGGCATTCCGATTATGGGACATTTAGGTCTGACTCCTCAGTCGATTAATAAATTTGGTACTTATACCGTTAGAGCACGTGAAGAGGCAGAAGCGGAAAAGCTGATCAATGACGCCCGTATGCTTGAAGATGTGGGTTGTTTTGCTGTTGTGCTCGAAAAAATTCCGGCTATTTTGGCTGCTCGTGTGGCTGAAGAACTGACTATTCCGGTTATTGGCATTGGAGCTGGTGGCGGAGTAGACGGACAAGTGCTTGTGATGCATGATATGTTGGGTATAAACAAAGAGTTTTCCCCCCGTTTTCTGCGTCGTTATGCCAATCTGTATGACATAATAACGCAGGCAGTAGCAGGTTATATCGCAGATGTGAAAAGTCAGGATTTCCCGAACGAAAAAGAACAATATTAATTGTTTTGAAGAGGATGTGTCAAAACTCAATGGGATAGAGGCGATTTCTAAAGGTGTATGTTGATTAATTTAACTATATTTGGCTGACTTATAGAAATCATGTATAACGTTATATTTCGGGAAGCTGAATGAAATTATTATTGCCAAAAAAACGAAACGGGCGAACGGATGAGATCTTAGATACGCAAAAGACAAATACGGTAGTAATTATCGGCGCTAACGGAGCCGGTAAAAGTTTGTTTGGGAAAGAATTAGGTAAACAATATACAGGACATACAGAACTGATATCGGGTGTAAGTTCTCTTTATTTGAAAAGGGAAGAGAGTGATAAACCATGGAATAATCTGTCTTTTTTGCAATCCGCTTTGTCCGGCAATTCCGTGCCGGTATTGTCTGATTATGAAAAGTTGATAATCCGCCTGCAGAGTGAAGAATTTGAGGCGGCGCTTAAATATAAAGAGGAGAGTAAGCATAACCGGGAAATCCGGCCTCCATCGACAAAGATAGATCGTATACAGTTAATTTGGGAAAAGATATTCCCTCATAACCGTTTGATTCGTAATTCAGGGTCTATCGAGTTGGCTTCAGCCAGTAATTTGGGAAGTCATTATAGCGCGGAACGCATGAGTGATGGAGAGCGTATCGTGTTTTTTTTGATAGGCACCGTTCTTTGTGCCCCCCCAAATGCTTTATTGCTCATAGAGGAACCTACCTTGTTATTGCACCAGTTGATTAAAAACAATTTGTGGGACGAAATTGAGACGCTTCGTCCGGATTGTACATTTATCTATCTGACGCATGATGTGGAATTTGCTTCTTCGCGTACATTTGCCAAAAGGATTTGGATACGGGCTTATTTCGCGGAGGATGACATGTGGGACTATGAACTGTTGGAGAGCAATGAATCTTTTCCGGAAGAAATTTACCTGACCTTATTGGGAAGCCGTAAACCGATACTTTTCATAGAGGGAACGGAATCAAACAGTATTGACAATCGTTTGTATCCGTTGATCTTCTCCAATTATATCGTAAAGCCCATGGGAGGCTGTCAGAAAGTGATTGAAACGACAAAGGCTTTCAGGCAGTTGAAAGATTTTCATATGCTTGATTCAATGGGTATTGTGGATCGCGACAGACGTACGCGGGGAGAGGTGGAATATCTGAACGAACAGCATATCCTGGTGCCCGATGTGGCGGAAGTGGAGAATTTATTGCTGCTGGAACCCGTGATTAAAGTGGTAGCCGACAAGTTGATGGTAGATTCGGATAGCGTGTTTAATGAAGTAAAGGAAAATATCATTCACTTGTTTAAAAAAGAGCTGGACGAACAGGTTTTGCTGCATACCAAACACCGTGTACGAAAACGTCTTGAAATAGCCGTCAACCGGAAGATTGCCTCTATGGAGGAGCTGTCAGATCATATTCTGAATCTTCAGGAAAGTATAGATGTCGAAGAATTATACGATAAATTGAAACAAAAATTTTCAGTTTACATAGAAAATAAAGACTATAAGTTAATTTTGCGTGTTTATAATCAAAAAGGAATAATCGGACAAAGCAGACTGTGTAATTTGTTAGGCATAAGCAATAAAGCAAGTTATCTCAATCTGATAGTCTCAATTTTAAAAGAAAATAAAGAAGCAGCAGAAACCATACGAGTTGCTATTAAACAATCATTAGGTCTGAATTAAGAAAGATATGCGTACACCCAACCTGCAACATTTGTATTTACAAAAGCCAATAACCTGTGTTGTTATTTTGTGCATAATATCCATACTGCCCTGGATTATTACGGGAGATTTTTCAACAAAAGGAGAACCCCGTGAGGCTGCGGTAGCTATATCCATGCTGGAATCCGGGAATTGGATTTTACCTTATGTTTATGCAAACGAATTTGCCTATAAGCCGCCACTTGCACATTGGTTGATGGCTGTTTGTTCTTATCCTCAGGGCTATGTGTCGGAATTTACTTCGCGTTTGCCTTCTGCGATAGCCTTTATATGGCTAATAGCTTCGGTATTGATATTCTTCGGTAAACGGGTCAAATTTCAACAAGCGTTTATTTCAGTTTTCTTTTTGCTGACCTGCGTAGAACTGCACCGTGCGGGGATGACTACGCGTGTGGATATGCTCTTGAGTGTTTTTATTGTGCTGGGATTATTCCGGCTGTATAAATGGGAGGAGAGTTTGCATCTGAAAGGTCTTCCCGTTCTTATTCCTTTTTTCTTGAGTTGCGCGATCCTGACGAAAGGTCCTGTCGGCGTAGTTCTTCCTTTATTTGTATTTGGAGTTTATCTGTTGATATTGAATAAGTATAGTTTGCTTACTGTCTTTAAATCGTTATTTTATGTGGGTGTGGCTTCTCTTTTCCTCCCCTTATTATGGTATATTGCGGCTTGGAAGCAGGGAGGGGATGAATTCCTGAATCTGGTTCTGGCTGAAAATTTCGGCCGCTTTTTTAGTGTAGGCAATCTGGATATTAATTATAGTCTGGGACATGAAAACGGCGTTTGGTATAATTTTATGACCTTGTTGACCGGTTTTATTCCCTGGACTCTGTTGTTTGTTTTCTCGCTGTTTGGAATAAAATTTTCAAAACCGGAAAAACCGCTGAAGAAACGCTTAAGGACTTATGGATTCGTTTCCGTTCATCA
>DAIPZX010000261.1:0-3774 GCA_036781995.1 Massilibacteroides sp.
ACACACAACATGGATTGCTTCATCGCTTTGCTCCTCACAACGATGCTATTTTAAAAGCATGCAGTTTTTTTTACGAACAGTTACTTTACTTCTCGGATACACCTGTTTTTTCTTGTTCTTCCGGGGTAGATATGGAGTCTGTGGGAAGAGGAGGGGGTAGGAAAGGCAATCTCTTTCTTCGCCTGAATATTTCGGAAAAGTTTGTGAAATCTTTCCTGTACATGATTCCGATGCCTTGCGTTGTCAGTGATTGTTTTTGGTAGCGATACATATCGTTTGCATGATTGTAGGCCTTCAGCCGTATCTCTCCGGTTTTTGTTAGTTTGTATTCCAGGTCGAATTCTCCGATAAAGGTGCTTTCCTGATAAGGGTTGTTTCTGACCCCGAAATTCCCGTTAAACAGTAGTCTGTTATCTAAAAGTTGACTTGATAGCAGCATTTCAAACTCAGGGTCGGCAATACCGTCCTGACTGGTACGTATGTTTGTTCCGATCTGCACTTTGTCTGTCAGGCTATTCAGCATACCGGATAGTTGAGACGACAGGGCGGAGGAGGCGGCGGCATTCAATTCGCTCGAACTTGCTCCCATCATATAATATGGCGTGTAGAATTTATTGAGCACAAGCAGATAGATGATCTGAAGAGACATCATTTCGTCTGTATCGACCAGACCTTTTACTATACGTTCCAGCTCGCTGTTTGATCCGGGTAGTTGGATATCAAACTTGATTATCGGGTTACGTAGCTGGCCGTTGATGTTCAAAACGCAGCTGACCGGAATATTGGCACGCCCGGATTGTTCGATCAGATTTCTGTCGAGGTCGCCGATATTAGCCGTCAGGTTATAAATCGCATTGATGTTCATGTTGGCGTCAAACGGATCTCCCCGGAAATCGACAGTGCTGCCTTCTCCGATCTTAAAGTCTTTATGAATTAGTTGCTGGAGACTGAAATTATAACTTCCGCTATGGATATCCACTCCTCCATACATACGTAAATCGGTTTTTGTCCCGTATTCAATCTGTACACTTCCGCTTCCGTTTGCTTTCAACCTGTCTCCGGCAGAAGGGTCGAGCACCAACTCAACATTGGCATCAGGCGTGATATCCAACAGCATATTCATTCGTATCTCTGTGCCTTCATCGCTTCCGTTCAGATTATTCAGTCCGGCTACGGAGGTAGAGTCGATAGCGATGCTGTCTTGTAGAAGCAGCGCCTTCTTGTCAACAAAAGAGATAAAATCATATTCGGAGGCTGTGCTGGCTCCCATGAAATTAAGATTTATCGTTGTCTTAGGAGCGCTCTGCATATTCACATCGATGTTGATAATTTTTTCATTTCCGGATATTCTGGCTCCGCCTTTACCATACACTGAACCGAAAATCATTGGATTTTGTCTTTCCGGCACATCATAAACAAGCATATTATCGGTATTGATATTGACCGAAAATTTGAAATTCCGGAAATGGTTGTGTTCTACACTGAGGTCTACCGTTCCTCTGTTGCCCTCTTTATCCTGAACAGTGAGTCCCTTGGTGCTGATTTTGTCTTTCGTGAGGAAGAGTGAATCGGTAAAGGTGTATTGTGTGTTCAAAAAGTCGATATTCATAAAACCATCCCGTACGAGCGCATTCCCTTCAACAGAGATGTCTTTAAAAGAACCATGCAGATGAACAAGTCCGGAACCAAAACCTCCTATATCTGATGTTATATTTTTCATAAAAGGTCTGAGAAAGGCGAGGTTGATATCATTTGCATCGAAATACAAGGACAGTCCTGATTTCTGACCAACGGGATAGATGTAACCGTTCACGTCGGTCCATGTGCTGTCATTCTTATAAATAGTGCCTAACATCAATATTCCTTGTTGTGCATCATCCCATTCGCTAAACAGATTAAGCCGTCCGAACTCTACCTGATTAAATGAAAAATTATCGATCGCTAAATCCGTGTTTAACATCCGGCTGTTAAACAGGTCCTGGATATTGACTGTTCCGGTAGCTCTTCCTCCAAACTTTAAAACTTCAATATTGACTGTGTTAAAAATATAACTTAGTTCTATATCTTTCAGGTCAAGAAGTAATACATCTGAAGGATCTTTGGATATGGTTCCATCAATTAAGAGATACTCATCGTCATGAGATACATAAAATTTATTAATCTCGATTTGACCGTTTTCTACGCTAATGACACTTGGTGAAACCGTCCAGGCGGAATCATTAATAGTCAGATATTCAGGGGTAATGGATGTTTCTATCCGTGTTGACTTTTTGCCTTGCTCGTCTTCTTCTTCTTTCAGAAAAATAGTAGAGGTCCCGAAACTTGCGTTGAATTTGGCTTCTTTATTATTTGCCCACGTAAATAGGGTGTTGATTTTATCCTCATTCGCGTCAGCATGCAAATCAATATAATTGCGTCCTCCTTTTTTATTGTAATTGGTCACTTTCAGGTTTACATCCATTTGTCCTGACTGATTGTCACAAATAAGATAACCGGATTCAAACATGGAACTTCCAATGTTGAATTTGGGCAAATAGGCTTCTATCCTGATTTTATCGTAGAGGTTATTGTAGAATCCGGTGACTCTGCTCGAATTAACAACTGTAAAGGGTAGTTTGAGTGTGTTAGAAAGTGCTTCCGTATTCTCTATAGTCAGTAAAAGAGAGAAGTTGTTTTCTTCCTTTTTATGTTTAATCTGATTGTTTTTAACTAAAGAGGGGATATGTTTTTGTATCGTATTCTGAATTTCGGGGATAATGGTGCCAAATGAATAGGCGCCGTTTACTTCGCCATTGACGATATCCGATTCGATATACAATTTTCTATTCGACCCATTGCCTGAGGCAGCGACTAAGAATTTGTCCAGAAAAAACTGCGATGGCTTCGTGATAAAAGATAGACTGTCAATCTGTATTTCGCCTTCAATATTGTCTATGGTGTTGCCCGTAAAGTCTGCATTCATCGAGAAGGAAATATCCGGAGCTTCATATTTATCGATCAGATGAAGACTGTCCGGACGGAAATTCTTAACGTCTGCAGTAAAGTTGAATACGGAATTCCGCCCTTGATTCAGAAACGTACCTTCTGCCAGCAGGTATCCATTGGGGTCGTCTATATGAATTTTTCCATCAAAGCCGTTTTCCTTGAATTTTCCGGAAAAGAGCAGGTTCTTATAGTTGTATTCCTGGTAATTAAAATTTAATACCTCGGCTTCAATTTGCCCTGAAAATTTCCCATTGACCGGACGTAAAGCATCTACTGTAATATTGAAACGGGCATTGCCGAAGGGGTTGCCTTCTTCAAACAGACTTTTGATCTCCAGATCAGAACTACCGATATGTCCCTTGATGAAGGTCCCGATTTTATTCTTCTTGTCGTGTCCGAAATTCAGGTCTGTTTCTATTGTCCCTATAGCTGATGTCAACTTGCCGTAAGCAACGAGATTATCTAAAAAACCGGAAATTTCCCCGTTAAAGTGCAGTATGCCGAGATTATTTAGAGATTCGGGCAGTTGAATAGGTTTTTCACTGAAATTATTGACAATACCCTTTATTCCATCGTTGGTAATCTGCATTCTACTAACTTGTCCATAGAGGTAAGCATCTTCCGGAGTGGTTATCCCTTTCAGTTCCATCCTGCCCAAAAACTGCACTTTATCACTGTAATTGAGCGATAATCGCTTTAAATCTATATTGTTGATATAACCGGAGGCTTCGGCTGAAATATCTATTATTTCTTTGAAATTGGAAAATGCCGGAACTAAGGCTTTCAAAT
>DAIPZX010000262.1:0-3769 GCA_036781995.1 Massilibacteroides sp.
TAAAGAGATGTTTTTCAACAACTATTTTGTTTAACATTTGAATATCAAATCGTAAGATAGAGGTCTGAAATGCTTACTCAAATCCTTTGAAATCTTCCGTTAAAGTCATCCACAATGTAATTCAGAAATTTATTAAAAGGATATAGCTTTTGATAATCCGAAACACTCGCTTCAATCCAGTTTTTTTGTGTAAAAAACGTATTGGGTTTATAGGATATCACGGAAAAATCTTTATGCCGTATTATATCATTGTATGGCGTGTCCGGAAAGCCTGCGGGATTACGTTTTAAACTATCGCCTTCAAGTCCGGAGAAAACGCTTTTGAAGGAAGCGTCTTCGGTAATTTCCAAAAATTCATCGATCTGACTGTAAATCTCCTGCCTTAGTTTTTTCAATAAGGGGGCCGGCGGCATCCACACACCACCGGAAAGCAAACTGCCACCCGGCTCAAGGTGAAGATAATAACCTCCTCGTTCACTGCCTCTCCCGCCCTGAGCGATATAAGCGGAGAAATATGTTTTATACGGTGTTTTATCAGGCGAGAACCTGATATCTCTATAGATACGATACAAACAGTTTTTCGCTTCCAACCCGGCAATTTCCGGATCAAAAAGGGCAATACGATTGATTAACTGTTGTACTTCTTCTGTAAATCCGGCTCTCAACACATCGTAACGTTCTTTATTTGCCTGAAACCATTCACGATAATTGTTTTCCTTCAGTTCGGACAGGAATTGCAGTATTTGCGCGTTCATTTTTTTGACTATTAGAGCACAAACATACTTAAATTTTATCAGAAATAGTAACCTAAATTCATATAGAACTGCACTCTTTCAGTCTGATCAGACAAACCAAGGCTAATGTTTAATGGCCCTGCCACGCTATTAAATCCATATCCGATACTTCCACCCCAGATATGTTTTCCATCAAATATTTTCTCCGGCGTGTTATGATGTATTCCCAAATTACCGATAAAGGACACAAAGTGATTCTTGCCTATACGCTGTCGCAAATGTAGTTTCCCTACAAAAATGGTATTAGACAACACCTCAAACCGGTTTATTCCGGCAAAAGGCATTTGCTGTGGAAGATATTTGCCGAAAACTTCACCTCCTAACGTGTTAAGAAACGGATAAGCCACATCATCACCCAACAAAGTACGCCCATAAACAGAGGGCAATAAGCTGAGATGCGAATTCAGAGGGATAACAGTAGTCGCACAGGCAGAAATTGCACTAAATGGGGCGTGTCCTTTATATTTAACAAAATTATCCGTGTAGATTTCATACTGCGCCCAAAGAGAAACACCTTTATTCGGATAATAGCCGCGATCGTATGTTTCAAAATGAGCTAACGCAAAATAGCTGATAAAATCTTCAGGGGATGGGGCAGTTTCCTGCGTTTCTCCGGAAAAGAGGAACCGGCTATAATCAAAATATTCATATCGGATGCCGGTCTGAAATTTAAAATTCAGCCAATTCATGTCCGTATAACCAAACTGGGCAAAATGATGCAGGTAAGTTGTGTTGTATTCCTTCTTTCCCTTCCGATAAATATCCAGGTCTTTATAATCTATCATATAAGACAGATTGAAGTTGCGAAGCGGGTTGTTTTCAATTGTATAATCCAAACGCGCATACGAACTTTCACTCACTCGTCCGGTAATCGCGAAGCGAGAACGAAACCGAGAGCGGTAGTCCAACGTAGCATTCAAAAGAACAGCCATGATTTCCTCTGTATCAAATCTCAATCCAAGATTCAGAGAACTCATGGCTTTAGGCTCGGCTATCAGATGCAATTCATCCTGATTTATTCCGGACAGCTTATAACTAACATTGGCGTACAGATCCGTTCCGATCATAATATCCATTGCCTTCTTCAACTGCAGAGTCGTCACGGACGTATTTTCTTTCAATTTACAAAGCGCGAGAAGCCATTTTTCATCGCGTGGTTCAATCCCTTCGAACTGTATGGAACGAATGTAAAACGCTTCGTCATATTCAGAAACAAAACCTTTTCTTTGCTCCCTTATTTCCGTTTGAGAGTCATTGGCTATACCTATTTTTTGTTTCAAGGCAATTAAGTCCTCCCATTTCATACGCGCTTCCTGCTCTCCCCGGTTAATCAGCGTATCCAATGCAGAAGGAGTAAAACTGGCTGCATTATAGGGAGACATATTCGGGCGCAACAGCAGATCGGTCATTTTCTTATTGTCTTCATACTTCTCAACGCCATGCAAAGCAATAATCTGCCCGATCACATCTCCCGGCGTATTCAGCCCTTTCAACACTTTCAGGTCATTCGTACCCAAATCTACTCCGATAATAACATCCGCACCCATCTGCCGGGCAACATCCGCCGGATAATTATTATTTAATCCCCCGTCAACCAGCACCATACTATCCAAACGCACCGGAGCAAACACCGCCGGAATCGCCATACTTGCCCGCATGGCTAAAGGAAGGCTTCCCCGGGTAAAGACATACTCTTTCCCATCCACTACATCCACAGCAACACAGGCAAAAGAAGTTCTGAAAGAGCCAAAATCCACCTCATCGTGATAGCCGATCGTCAGGTTAGAAAAAAGATTCTGCAGGTTTTGCCCTTTGATCACACCTTTAATCACACGATCTTTTTTTTCTTTACCAAAGGGAAGAGACAATATATAACGCTCGGAAAGTTCTTTTTCCGGAAAAGACTGGCTGCTACGTTCAATACGATCACTCAGGAGCATGGTCCAATCCTGCGTTTTTACAACACTATCAATTTCAGCAGGAGTATAACCAATAGAATAAAGCCCACCTACAATTGCCCCCATACTCGTTCCAACCACATAATCAACAGGTATTCCGGCCTCTTCAATCACCTTTAGCACACCAATATGAGCAACTCCCTTTGCGCCTCCGCCGCCTAAAACCACACCCACTTTTTTCCGTTCGCCGGCAAAAGCTTGCAACACAATGAAAGAGAGCAAAAAAATACACCAGACCTTTTTCATTCATTCGTCGTTTACATCTAACAAATGTAGTGGCTTTATCCGACTCAGACTCTGTTTTCGGTATAAAAGAACCGTTTATTCAGAAATATTCTATTATTTTGTCGAATAACCGTTTCGTTTGCAACTAAACTTAAATAAAGAATGTTTACTTTTTTGAGTAATAAAACTCCGAGTATTAACAAAAAGAAAGAAAAAATGAAGAAGTATTTTGCTGAATTACTGGGCACAATGGTGCTCGTTCTTATGGGATGTGGAAGCGCGGTATTTGCCGGAGCGGGTCAACCGTTTGCTTCAGTCGGCACGTTGGGCGTAGCTTTTGCCTTTGGGTTGTCGGTTGTTGCTATGGTATATACGATCGGTAAAATTTCGGGTTGTCATATTAACCCCGCAATTACGCTGGGCATGTTGGTCGCCAACAAGATTTCAACAAAAGATGCAGCAGGCTATATTGTTTTCCAGATTATCGGGGCTATTATCGGATCGGCAATTCTTTTCGTATTGGCACAGAATTCAGGATCGACCACGACCTTGACCGGAGCTAATGGCTATACAGACCTGACGCAAGCCTTTGTAGCAGAAGCCGTGTTTACATTTATTTTCCTGTTAGTTGTATTCGGCGCCACTTCCAAAGGAGCCCCCAATAATTTCGCAGGATTAGCAATTGGTCTTACGTTGGTGTTGATTCACATCGTTTGTATTCCTATCACAGGAACCTCCGTCAACCCTGCCCGCAGCATTGGCCCGGCATTATTTGAAGGTGGCGCAGCCCTT
>DAIPZX010000263.1:0-3764 GCA_036781995.1 Massilibacteroides sp.
AAAATTTTAAAAGCAAGCAGCTTTTTCACGAATATTTAGTCATTATACATATTGTTTTTATGAATGATTTTCTCAATAAACAAATTGTCGATGCTGTAAAAAAGCACATTAACCCCAATGATAATTTGGTGGATGTTCTCATGAATACTCTGGCTTTGGGAAAGGAATCAGCCTATAGACGCATCTGCGGAAAGATACCTTTTACTTTTAGTGAAATAGCTCAATTGGCATCCGTGTTTCATTTTTCTTTAGACTCTATTTTAGGAATTTCGTTTACGAATGTTGCTGTAATTAACACCTGTTTTTTTAACACCAATCAAATGTATGCGGATTACAAGCAAATGCTGGAAGATTATATATCCTTATTCAAGGAGATGAAACGTTCCTCCGGATCGAAATTCAGTACGGTGAATAACACAATTCCTTTTGCGTTGTATGCGGGATTTGAAGGTTTGTCAAAATTTAAACTTTATCGCTGGATGCATCAGATGGATATTTCTTTTTCTACCTCATCTTTTTCAGAAATGAAAATACCTGATGATGTATGGGTGTTGCATCAGGAATTTATTCGAGAGATGGACAGTTTAGACGAAATCTGTTATGTGTTGGATAGGAATATTTTTTCAACCTTCGTGAATGATATTAATCATTTCATTCAATTGGGTTATATGACTTCTGAAGATCGTCTCTTAATGAAAAACGAGTTGTTTGCTTTGCTGGATATATTTGAACAGACCGTACGGAGGGCCGGAGCCAACCCGCGGAATAATGTGTCTGTCTATATTTCTAATATAGATTTTGATTCTTCTTACAGCTATTTTGAGGCAGAAGATGTGGCGGTTTCAGGTATGCGTGTATTTGTTGTTAATGCATTTACTACGAAAGATGTTCATTTTTATAAAACACAAAAAAAATGGATAGAGTCCCTTAAGCGTTATGCTGTCTTGATATCGGGTTGCGGAGAAATGGAACGGGTGAAATTTATTGCAAAACAGAGGGAGATTATCACTTTGTTGTAAAATTTCGGATAGGAATGTTCTTTATTAATAAAAGACCGGTCTGATTCTTATTTTTATACTATATTCGTATCCCTGTTTAACAAACTCTAAATATAGATGAAAAAACTAACCTTGGGTCTGCTTGCTATGCTTTGTGTACTACCCTGTGCTTATTCATTGCCTGAATCCTCTCGGCTGAAAGGTAAAATTGTGGATGCCGTAACAAAGGTTCCCATTGATTTTGCGGATGTGTTGCTCTATTTTGAAGGAGAAACCAATCCTTCCATCCATGTACTTCCCGATGTGAACGGTCAATTCATTATTAATGATCTGAAAAACGGAGAATACGTCCTTTTGATTAAACTAATCGGATATGATGTCTATAATCGTACGGGGTTGGTATTTTCTTCACCTCCTGCGGAAGTAGATTTGGGTGTGATACAAATGAAGCCGCTTGAAGTGGGCTTGGCAGAAGTAGAAGTAGTGGCACAAAAAAAACAGGTTATCTATAAGTTAGACAAGAAAGTAATAGAGGCCTCTTCCAGCCTGTTGGCCAGCGGAGGAACTGCTGTCGATATATTAGAGAACACCCCTTCTATACGCGTAGATGCCGAAGGTGAAGTTACGTTTCGCGGCAGTAGTGGCTTTGCTGTTTATGTGGATGGCAAACCCAGTGTATTCAGTGGAACACAGGCTTTAGAACAGATTCCTTCGGGACATATAGAAAATATTGAAATTATAACCACACCCTCAGCCCGGCATGATACCGAAGGAGATGTGGGTATTATCAACATTATCACGAAAAAACATACGCAAAGCGGATTAAGCGGTATGGTGAATCTGACCGGGAGCACTGTCCTTTCACGGGGTATTGACTTCCTGATCAGTAATCAGAAGAACGCGTTGCGCTGGTATATTGGTGGCGCATGGACGGATAATCTGCGTAAGAGTGATTTTAATCAGCAAAAAACTACTTTGGTAGGTGATACGGCAACCATGTCGCATTCGGACGGACCGCGTGAAAGTAATAACTTCAATTATTCGTTGAAAACAGGATGGCTGTATTCTTTGCCTGAAACAGTGCTCAATATTGATCTTGAAGGTGGCTATGGCGGCCGAACACGAAAAGGAGATCTGGATTACCGCGAGGAGCGAAACGCTGACAACGTTTTGTTTGAAAAAGGGGATTACTTTAGTCGTGATGAATACGATCTGCATGAAACTTATTTTCAGGGCACAACCGGTTTTGATCATAAGATAGATGATAAAGGACAGAATCTTGCCGGCAGTTTTTATGTGAAATATGGGGGAGATGCAATGGAGTATTTCCAAAGCGACCTGTTTGATAAAAACAACAAACGCCAACAGGGACATCGTGCCTGGGAGGATGAACATCGCTGGACAGTGAGGGGCAATCTGGATTATATCCTGCCTTATCGCGAGACGGGTAAACTGGAGTCTGGTTATCAGTATTTCTCTTATCTGGAAGATGGCGATTACAGTATGCAATTCTGGAATCCGGAGAGTCAGGAGTTTTACTGGCGTGAGGATATCTATAATACCTTTTATTTCCAACGGGGCATCCATTCGCTTTACGCTTTAATTGGAGATAGCTATAACGCGTTTGACTTTCAGGTAGGATTGCGCGGAGAATATGCCCGGACCGTTCTGCGGAGTTCGATACCGGAAGCAGACCGTATCAAGAATCATTACAATCTGTTTCCATCGGTTCATTTAGGCTATACTTTTCCGAATGATCATCATCTGTTGGCTTCTTATTCTCATCGGACTACTCGTCCGCAGTTGTTTTATATGGAGCCATATATTACGTATCGTGACTATTATTCCGCCGAAATCGGCAACCCGGATATACGTCCGGAGTACATTGACTCATACGAGTTGAACTATAAAAAGAACATCGGGCAGCATAGTGTTTCGGCTACCGTGTTTCATCGTAGCCGGAAGGATAAAATAGAACGTTTGCGTATACCTTATGAAGCAGGGGTTACGTTAGACTCCATGGCAAACGTCGGGCACGACTATTCAACAGGCTTGGAATTGAGTTCGCAGCTTCAGCTTACCCGCAGGTGGAATCTGAACGTGAACGGAAGCCTTTATCACTATAAGGTAGAGAATGAGATTAAATCCACGGGAGGAACAAACGAAAAAAGTACGAATTATGAAATCGCGCTCAATAACGCCTTTGATGCCGGCAAATATACCCGCATACAATTAGACGGCAACCTTGTGGGGCCATCGGTTACAACACAAGGACGTACGGATGCTTTCTGGTATGTCAATCTTGCTGTTCGCCAACAGTTGATGAACCGCAGGCTGACTGCTACACTGGCTTTTCGCGATGTGTTTAATTCGGCACGTTACGTGAGCAATATTACTACATCCAATTTGCAATCCGTTACCCGTATCCGTCCGGACTATCCGCTGATTTCGCTGACGCTGAGTTATACATTCAATAATTTCAGCCGCAAAGCAACGGAAGCGAAACCGGATCATGACCTGTTTGAGGGCACGAATCACTAATCGCCGACGCATAGGGAGAATATCATATTGGTAGAAAATCGGTTTGTTTCGTATTAAAAGGGAAACGGATTAAATGCAGCCGATTTGGCGGCGTTTTAACATACTGTTGGATATGTACATCCATTTGTAACTATTCAGCGATTCCTTTTCCTTGTCTCTTACCTCTGCTGAATCACGCTGTTTATCTACACTTTAGATTAAACTTTATTGTTATGCTATATAAGA
>DAIPZX010000264.1:0-3756 GCA_036781995.1 Massilibacteroides sp.
TAATTTCTTTTAGTAAGATAATATTTTCCTTTATTTTCTTATCTCACTTCCCGATACAGAACTTCGAAAATATATTCCCAAGCACTTCGTTGTTGCTGATTTGTCCTGTTATTTCGCCGAGGTGGTGCATGCATTCCCGGATGTCTTGGCTGAGGAAGTCGCCTGATATGTTTGCTTCTATGTCTTCGCAGACACGGTGGATGGCGGTGCGGGCGTGGGATAGGGCTTCGTAATGACGTATGTTGGTTATGATGATGTCGTTTTTGGATTGGTCGGGCAGGTTGGCTGCTTTAATCAGTTCTTGTTTTAGTTGTTCGATGTCCTGGTCTGATTTTGCTGAGATGTAGAGGCGGGGAGAGGCGGATTCTTTGAATAGTTCTTGTTTTCTTTTTAATTCTTCGGGGGTTAATTTGTCTGTTTTATTGAAGAGTATGATCAGTTTTTTTCCTTCTGTCTTGGGTAGAATTGTTTGGGATAACGCTTCGGTGTGAGCGGTTGGTGAAGTGGAGTCGATTACCCAGAGGATCATGTCTGCTTTCTCCATTTTCAGGAAGGAGCGTTCAATGCCTAAATTTTCGATTGCATCGTTTGTTTCTCGTATGCCGGCGGTGTCGATGAAGCGGAACAGCACTCCGTTTATGGTTATTGTATCTTCAATCACATCGCGTGTTGTACCGTGAATGTTGGAAACAATTGCTTTTTCTTCTCCGACCAATTGATTCAGCAGAGTGGATTTCCCGGCGTTTGTTTCGCCAATGATGGCAACGGGAATACCGTTTTTGATGGCGTTTCCAACGCTGAAGGAATCGGCCAACTTACTGATCAGGGTTTCTATATCGGTTGCCAATGTTTTCAGGTGCGTGCGGTCGGCAAATTCTACATCTTCTTCGCTGAAATCTAATTCAAGTTCTATTAATGAGGTGAAATTTAACAACTGTTCGCGAAGCTTCATTAATTGGTTACTGAAGTCTCCCCGCATTTGGTTTAATGCCAGTTTGTGCATTCCTGCGGAGGTCGATGCGATCAGGTCGGCCACTGCTTCGGCTTGGCTGAGGTCCATTTTACCATTCAGGAAAGCGCGCTGCGTGAATTCGCCGGGTAGAGCCGTCCGGCAGCCGTTTTCGATTAATAGCTGAAGAATTTTTTGCTGGATGTAAACAGAACCATGACAATTTATTTCTACGGTGTTTTCTCCGGTAAAGGAGTTTGGTGCAAGATAAACAGCGACTAATACTTCATCTACTAATTCTTCTCCGTTTAAAATGCGACCATATTTTAATGTATAGGCTTCTTGTGAAAGAAGATCGCTTCCGGTCTTTTTCGGACGGAAGATTCGGTTGCAAATGTTAAGAGAATCAGACCCGGACACGCGGATCACTGCTACGCCGCCAATACCCGGAGCAGTCGAAATAGCACAAATGGTATCCTGATTAATCATAATTGGTAAGCTGTTTTTATGCGCAAAGGTACGAATAAAAGTACTACATTTGAAGTTTCAAAATGATATGAACAGATGGCAGAAGCAAGAAAAAATACTGGAAAATCGAGACAAACGCCTGTGGTAGTGCCTGAAATGGGGCGGCTCCAACCTCAGGCTCCGGAATTGGAGGAAGCTGTATTAGGCGCTCTTATGCTTGAAAAGGACGCTTATTCTATTGTCAGTGAAATCCTGAAACCGGAATGTTTTTATGAAAAATCGCACGAAATGATTTATGGTGCGATTGTGGATTTGGCATTAAGCCAGCGTCCGGTCGATATGCTTACTGTGATCGAACAATTAAGAAAACGGGGCGAGCTCGACTTAATCGGTGGTCCTTTCTATATTTCGCAATTAACGGGTAAGGTGGCCAGTAGTGCGCATATTGAATATCACGCCCGGATTATCGCGCAGAAGTATCTGGCGCGCGAATTGATTACGTTCACTGCCAATGTTCAGGGCAAGGCGTTCGACGAAACAATAGATGTGGAAGACCTGATGCAGGAAGCGGAAGGAAAACTTTTTGAGATTTCCCAGCGAAATGTAAAAAAAGATGTTACCCAGATCAATCCTATCATTAAGGATGCAATGGAATTACTCCAAAAGGCAGCCAATCAGAAGGAAGGCCTGAGTGGTTTGCGTACCGGATTTGAAGCCTTGGATAAGATCACTTCCGGTTGGCAGAATTCCGATCTGGTGATTATCGCCGCCCGTCCTGCGATGGGTAAGACAGCCTTTGTCTTGTCTATGGCGAAAAACATGGCGGTCAATCACAATATTCCTGTAGCCCTGTTCTCGCTCGAAATGAGTAACGTTCAGTTAGTAAACCGTCTGATTGTGAATGTCTGCGAGATTCCGGGCGAAAAGATTAAGAGCGGACGCTTGGAAAGTTATGAATGGGAACAACTCGACTTTAAGATCAAAGAGCTTTACGATGCTCCGATATTTGTGGATGATACACCCAGTCTTTCCGTTTTCGAATTGAGAACAAAAGCACGCCGTCTGGTACGTGAACATGGGGTGAAATGTCTGATTATTGACTACCTTCAGTTGATGAATGCAAGTGGTATGAGCTTCGGTAGTCGCGAGCAGGAAGTCAGTACGATTTCTCGTTCATTGAAGGGATTGGCTAAGGAATTGAATATTCCCATTATCGCGCTTTCGCAGTTGAATCGCGGTGTGGAAAGCCGGCAGGGAGTAGAAGGAAAGCGTCCGCAGTTGGCAGACTTGCGTGAATCCGGAGCGATTGAGCAGGATGCCGATATGGTTTGTTTTATCCACCGTCCGGAATACTATAAAATAACCGAAGATGAACGGGGTAATTCACTGATAGGTCTTGCCGAAATCATTATAGCCAAGCATCGTAACGGTGCGACAGGTGATGTGCGGCTTCGATTCAAAGGCGAATTTGCTAAGTTTATGAATGTGGATGAAGATGTGCAAATACGTGAATTTTCGTCTTCAATCAACAGTGGTGTCGGAATGCCGCCGATAGCTCCCGCCGGAGAGGATTTTCTGAATCAGGGAAGCAGCAGCGAAGTGCCGTTTTAACGCAGAGCAAACATATTTAAAATAGCATCGTCATTGCGAGGAACGAAGCGACGAAGCAATCCAGGTGAGACACAATGGATTGTTTCGCTGTGTTCTCTGTTTGGAAATGGAAATTCTAACTAAGCAACTCAAAGGAAAAAGGCTTTTTCTTCCTACTATATTGTTAATTCATGTTCCGAAACTCAACAGGCGTTTGCCCTGTTTTGCTCTTAAATAGACGGTTGAAATATTGTGGATATTCAAATCCTAACCTGTATGCGATTTCATTGATGGAGAGATCGGTAGTCAGCAACAACCCCTTTGCTCTTTCTATAACATATCCATGAATATGTTGTTGTGTGTTTTGCCCCGTCAGATTGCGGAGAAGATCACTTAAATAAGAAGTAGACATAGGCAGCTCGGAAGCAATATCATTTGCGGTTATCAGTCCGTCTTTATCACTTTCAAAATGACTGTGAAGCACTAATTGAAAGCGTGCTAATATATCCGACTCAATACTATGGCGAGTTCTGAATTGTCGTGTATAAAAGCGTTCGGCATAGTTCAAGAGCACATTCAGTTGAGACACAATTATATCCTGACTGTGTTCGTCGATACTCCGACTATTTTCATCTTGTATACTCTGCATTATACCCTCGATCATAGTTTTTTCGGCATCGGACATATGTGCTTCGCTCTTTGTTGTGCCTCTCAAAATCTGTTTTTTTTCATCTTTCCGGTAAGCCCGG
>DAIPZX010000265.1:0-3749 GCA_036781995.1 Massilibacteroides sp.
ACAAAAATGATAAATAGTTATTTGCGCAGCCAAGTTATACAAAATTTCTTACATATTCCTACAGAAAATCAATTTTTCGCACTAAATCAGCTTTGTGATTTTTTGTTAGCCCGCGAAAGTGATACTATTTTTCTGCTTACCGGCTATGCCGGAACAGGAAAAACGTCTTTGGTTGGCGCTTTGGTTAAGACGATGAAAGCGCTTCGGCAACCGGGAATACTTTTAGCTCCTACAGGGAGGGCTGCCAAAGTTTTTTCCTCTTATGCTGATCAGCCGGCAAATACAATCCATAAAATGATCTACCGTCAGAAATCATTTGCTAATGAGGCGGGTGGATTTGACGCGGCGTTTAATACGCATAAAGATACCTTGTTTGTTGTGGATGAGGCTTCTATGATTTCGAATGACGGGTTTGATTTTTCTTTCTTCGGAACCGGACGGTTGCTGGATGATTTGATACATTATGTTTATTCGGGAGAGAACTGCCGTTTGTTATTGCTGGGAGATACGGCTCAGCTTCCGCCTATAACACAAACCGAAAGCCCGGCTTTAAACGTAGATGTTCTGAAGGGATACGGGTTGACTGTTTTTGAAGCATCGCTGACTCAAGTAGTCAGACAAGATACTGAATCCGGCATCTTATTTAATGCGACAGCTATTCGCGAACATCTGCGTAAAAATGAGGTGGAGATGTTTCCCAAGTTATTCACAAAAGGATATGAAGACCTGCAGTTGGTTTCCGGAGAAGAATTGATTGAGGCGATATCTTCGTCTTATAGTCATGACGGAGTTGAAGAAACGATGATCGTTACCCGTTCAAACAAAAGAGCCAATATCTACAATAATGGAATTCGCAACCGTATCCTGTATCGGGAAGAAGAATTATCGTCCGGAGACCGGCTGATGGTGGTGCGGAATAATTATTTCTGGAGATCAAAAGAAAAAACAGGTGAGAAAACCGTTAATTTTATTGCTAATGGAGAGATCATTCAGGTATTGCGTGTGAGGCGCACTTCCGAATTGTACGGGTTTCGTTTTGCAGATGTGCTGGTGCGTTTTCAGGATGATGATGCTGAGGAGGAGATTAAAATATTGCTTGATACATTGCAGGTGGAAGCTCCTGCTTTGCCGAAAGAATTGAGTGACCGTCTTTTCTATTCTGTTTTGGAAGATTATGTGGATGTTTCCACCAAAGCAGGGAAAATGAAAAAAATGAAAGAAGATGTTTGGTATAATGCCTTGCAGGTGAAATATGCTTATGCCATGACTTGCCATAAAGCGCAGGGAGGACAATGGATGAACGTTTTCCTGGATATAGGATATGTAACGGAAGAAATGCTGGGCGAAGATTTTTATCGTTGGCTTTATACCGCGCTGACCCGTGCCACTCACCGACTTTACTTTGTTAACTTGCCGGATGATTTCTTGGCATAAGAAAGTGCTTAAATTCATCTACTAATGTTATCTTTGTAAGGAGGCTTATTTATTAATCAGCTAAATTGAAAGAATACTATGACAAAGAACAGACATAAATCAGGAAAGAAGAAAGAGTATACGAAAGATATAAAGAATGCGAAACCAAAAGCGGCGCGCATGCGTAAAGATGCTATGCTGAAAGCGATTTTGTCACTTTTCCATTCTTCTCCCAAAGAACCGTTTAATTACAAACAGGTGAGCAAAATTATCGGTGTAGAAAACGCTGTACAAAAGTTGCAGGTTTCGGATATGCTGTACGATCTTTGTGCCGATGATATAATTACCGAGATAGACCATGGAAGATACAGGCTGAATAGTCTGGGTACTGTAGCCATCGGTACGTTCATGCGCCGAAGCAACGGAAAAAACTCTTTTATTCCGGAAGATGGAGGAAGCCCTGTCCTTGTTGCTGAACGAAATTCAATGCATGCCATGGCGGGTGATAAAGTGAAAGTGCAGTTGCTTGCTAAACGTAGGGGAGCAGAACCGGAGGCCGAAGTGCTTGAAGTGCTTGAGCGAAAAGAAAAAACTTATGTAGGAAAGCTTCAGGTTGCCAAAGGTTTTGCCTTTCTGGTGACTGAAGATAAAACCTTGGCTAATGATATATTTATTCCGAAAGAAAAACTGAATGGAGGTAAGAACGGGGATAAAGCAATTGTTCACATAATAGAATGGCCGGACGAAGCCAAGAACCCGTTGGGCGAAGTGGTTGATATCTTGGGAACTGCGGGACAAAATAACGCCGAAATGCATGCTATCCTGGCAGAATTCGGTTTGCCGTATACCTATCCGGCTTCTGTAGAGAAAGCCGCGGAAAAGATATCGGAAGAAATCCCAGCCGAAGAAATAGCTAAGCGCGAAGACTTTCGTAAGGTGCTTACCTTCACCATTGACCCAAAAGATGCAAAAGACTTTGATGATGCGCTCTCTTTCCGTCGGTTAGAAAACGGAAACATGGAGGTGGGTGTGCATATTGCCGATGTAACGTATTATGTGACTCCCGGAAGCATTATTGACCGCGAGGCCGAAAGCCGGGCTACTTCCGTTTATCTTGTCGACAGGACTATTCCCATGCTTCCGGAGCGTTTGTGCAACCAAATCTGTTCACTCCGCCCAAATGAAGAAAAGTTGTGTTTCTCTGCCGTCTTTGAACTGGATCAGGAAGCGGACGTGGTGAATTCGCATATCTGCCGCACGATTATCTGTAGTGATCATCGATATACATACGAAGATGCTCAGCAGGTGATTGAAACGGGTGAGGGAGAACATAAAGACGCCATTCTGGCGTTGGATGGATTGGCAAAAAAAATACGCGCCCGCCGTTTTAAGAATGGAGCGATCAACTTCGAACGGTATGAGGTGAAATTTGAAATAGACGAAAGCGGCAAACCGTTGAGTGTTTATTTTAAAGAATCCAAAGACGCGAATAAGCTGATCGAAGAGTTCATGCTCTTAGCTAACCGCACCGTAGCTGAGTTTGTAGGTAAGGTGAAAAAAGGACAAACAAAGAAAACATTTGTTTACCGTATTCACGATCTGCCCGATCCGGAAAAGATGGAAAACTTCGCTTCCTTTATACGGCGTTTTGGCTATCGTTTGAAGACGGATGGAACTAAAAGCGATGTCTCAAAGGGAATCAACAATCTTTTAGATACTGTACAGGGCAAGCCCGAAGAAAATCTGATTGAAACCGTTGCCATCCGCGCGATGCAAAAAGCCAAATATTCTACAGACAATGTGGGGCATTATGGTTTGGCTTTTGATTTCTATACACATTTTACCTCACCGATCCGTCGCTATCCGGATATGATGGTACACCGTTTGCTGGAACGTTATCTGGCAGGAGGGCGTGGTGTGATTAAAAGTAAATATGAAGAGGTATGTGAACACTGCTCTGTTATGGAGCAGACTGCTGCCAATGCAGAGCGTGCTTCTGTCAAATACAAACAAGTAGAGTTCATGAGTGATAAACTCGGACGTGTTTATGACGGTGTGATATCCGGCGTGACGGAATGGGGTATTTATGTGGAACTGAACGAAAACAAGTGTGAAGGCTTGGTTCCGATCCGGGATTTGGACGACGACTATTATGAATTCGATGAGAAGAACTACTGCCTGATCGGTCGCCGCAAGAAACGGCAATATCGTTTAGGCGATCCGATCACCATCAAAGTGGCTCAGGCAAACCTCGAACGGAAACAGCTCGACTTTATGCTGGTTTAAGAAGCTGTTTTGAATTTATTCTCTACTAATTTTATTAAGTATAATTTGGA
>DAIPZX010000266.1:0-3704 GCA_036781995.1 Massilibacteroides sp.
GGAGTATTAAAATAGAGACAGGTAACACACACGTTTGCCACGGTCTCTCAAACCTGCCCTATACTCATTGCAAAAAAAGAGTACACTCATGAATTAAATAGATCAGACCGTGTTGTTTTTTTACATGTTATTTTTTCTTAAATCAAAAAAAGCGCACACCCCGTAAAAGGTCGATTAAAACGGTTTTAGAACGCTTTGCCTTAAAATGGATGTATGTGTCCATCGGCATGTTAAAAAGATAATACTCATATCGTTTATAAAGGGTGCGTTAAAAGTACCGGTTTCATCCAAATAACGTATATTTGACCTTTGTTCTGTTTTTACGATAATCACAAGATTAATACAGACAACAATGAATAGCAGAGAAAAGGTCTTAATTCGTACATCCTGGATAAGCATCACAGGAAACGCTATATTATCTCTATCTAAAATCGTCATAGGTCTATTTTCCGGAAGCATGTCTGTTATCGGAGACGGAATTGATTCTGCGACCGATGTTATTACTTCAATCGTGATTCTGTGTACAGCCCGGTTAGTCAATCGTCCGCCCAACACCAAATATGCTTTCGGGTATGAAAAGGCGGATACGGTAGCGACAAAAATCCTTTCGTTTGTTATCTTTTTCGCAGGTATAGAGATGTTGATGTCGACAGCTAAAAGTCTTATATATTCGGAAGAACGCGGTTTACCCTCCATCATGGCGATTTATGTAACCCTGTTTTCAATCTTCGGAAAGCTTCTGCTATCCGCCTATCAGAATTATCAGGGTAAGAAAACAGGTAGTTCCATGTTGATTGCAAATGCAAAAAACATGAAGATGGATGTATTCATTTCCATCAGTGTGCTGCTCGGGCTTTTCTTCACATTCATATTAAATGCCCCCTGGCTCGACTCGTTGACCGGTTTACTGATCAGTCTGTATATCATAAAAACTTCAATCGAAATATTCATGGATACGAATGTTGTCCTGATGGACGGTGTGAAAGACACCTCTATCTACCAACAGATCATTCATGCGGTCGAGCTTGTTCCGGGCGCAACAAATCCGCACAGAATTCGCTCCAGGCAGTTGGGTAATCTTTATGTTATCGGGTTGGATATCGAATTAGACGGCAATCTATCTCTTTATAAAGCACACGAAATCGCTCAGGCTGTTGAAGACAGTATAAAAGAGAATATAGATAATATATACGACATCATCATCCATATTGAACCGGTAGGAGTTACCCATCCCAAAGAAAAATTCGGCATTGACAAGAGTAACTTTCTTCCTCCTTTATAGATTTTATCTATAGCTTGATTGATAAAAAAATTCGATATTTTTCCTATTTTTGCAATAGAGAAATCATGAATTAGTTATCATCAAAACAACACCTTAAGATCGCCTATGTCACATCTACCAGCATTAGTAATTGACCTTGCATTGATTCTCATTTCGGCCGGCATTATCACTCTTATTTTTAAATGGTTGAAACAACCTCTTGTTTTAGGATACATAGTTGCCGGATTTCTTGCCGGTCCTTATGTCGATATCTTTCCGACTGTTGTAGATAGCAATAGCATAAACACATGGGCTGAAATCGGGGTTGTTTTCCTTTTATTCGCACTGGGATTGGAATTTAGTTTTAAGAAACTAATGAATGTAGGCGGTACAGCGGTTATTACAGCGACAACAGAAGTGATCTCCATGCTGGTAATCGGGTATGTGGTCGGCACGCTCTTAGGCTGGAATTCGATGAATAGCATCTTCCTTGGAGGTATGCTTTCCATGTCATCCACAACAATCATCATTAAAGCCTTTGACGATCTGGGGCTACGAAGTCAGAAATTTACCCGGATTGTATTCGGCACGCTTGTGGTAGAAGACCTGGTAGCTATTCTGATGATGGTATTACTTTCCACAATGGCTGTTTCCCAACAATTTGCCGGTGAGGAATTGATTGGAAGTCTTGTTAAAGTTTTCTTCTTTCTTATCCTGTGGTTTTTGATTGGAATCTATTTGATTCCGGCATTCTTCCGCAAAGTCAAAAAGATGATGAACGATGAGACTCTCCTGATCATTGTTGTCGGATTATGCCTTGGCATGGTTTACCTGGCAACAAAGACCGGTTTTTCGGCTGCATTAGGAGCGTTTATCATGGGCTCTATTCTGGCCGAAACAGTCGAAGCCGAACATATCGAGCATCTTATTAAACCGGTAAAAGACCTATTCGGCGCTATATTTTTCGTTTCCGTAGGTATGCTGGTTGACCCCGCTGTTTTGGTTGAATATGCATGGCCGGTTGTGATCATTACATTAGTTACGATTGTAGGAAAAGCAATCTTTTCGACCACCGGTGTGTTACTGTCGGGGCAGCCTCTAAAAACATCAATACACTCTGGATTCAGTTTGGCGCAAATCGGAGAATTCGCTTTTATTATTGCCTCATTAGGAGTAAGCCTTCATGTGCTGGATGAGTATGTATATCCCATTATCGTTGCCGTATCGGTTATTACCACTTTTACAACACCGTATTTCATTCGTTTGGCTGAACCTTTTTCAAACTGGATATACACGGTACTGCCAAACAATACGCTCGCCTTTTTTGAGCGTTATTCGTCAGGAACAAAAACGATCAATCATGAGAGTGACTGGAAGAAACTATTAAAAAGTTTCATGGGTAAATTAGTTATTTATTCGGTCTTATTGTCTGCCATACTCTTGTTGTCGATACACTTTCTGTCTCCATTTATCCTGGAGCAGATTCCGGGTACCTGGGGAAAAGTTGCAGCCTCAGCCCTGACCGTATTACTCATGGCTCCATTCCTGATCGCATTGATCGCAAACAAAAACAATCAGCCTGAATTATTCATGAGTCTGTGGAATGACAGCAAGTATAATCGCGGACAATTAGTATTTCTTGTTTTACTCCGGGTCTATATTGCCTTGACCTTTGTATCCTTAGTGTTAATCAATCTGTTTCATGTACAATACGGTGTAGGTATTATTACGGCTATCGCTGTTTTGGCTCTGATTTTCTTCTTCCGAAGAAACTTCAACCAGTATTCAAAGATGGAATCTCAATTTATAACCAATCTGAATCAGCGGGAAGAAGCTGCGAAGAAAAAAACATCTTCGATTAAGACAAGTTTTACCAGCCAGCTGCACAATAAGAATATTCACATATCGGAGATCGAAGTTTCTCCCAACTCACCCAATATCGGGAAAAGATTAGAGGAGTTAAGATTCAGGAATGACTATGGAGTCAGTGTTGTTAAGATACTCAGAGGAGAGCGTAAGATTTACATTCCAGACAGTTCGGAAGTTCTATATCCACAAGATATTATCTCTGTTGTCGGCACAGACGAGCAGATTGAGCGATTTTCTGTGGCAGTAGAAAACTTCAAGAACAATACCATAGCGCAGGAAAAAGATCGGGAAATGAGTCTGCAATCCTTTACTATTGATGAAAACTTTCCGTTTATCGGACAAAGCATCAGTGACTCTCAGATAGGAATGAAGTTTAATTGTATGGTTATCGGCGTAGAAAGAGAGAGCGGATCTTTCATGAATCCTGACCCATCCATTGTTTTTGCACAGAATGATTTAGTGTGGGTAGTCGGTGAAAAAGAGATACTCAAAAGAATATGCGGTTAATTCTGTGCTAAACTTAACTAATTATATTGCATTTCAGACAAAAAGTGTCAAATATGATCTATTTATA
>DAIPZX010000267.1:0-3694 GCA_036781995.1 Massilibacteroides sp.
TGTTTTTTTTGATTCATAGTGATGTTGAAAACATGGTTACTCCCCAATTCTACCTATTCCAAATTATACTTAATAAAATTAGTAGAGAATAAATTCAAAACAGCTTCTTAAAACAGGGATAATTTTCACAAAACAAATAATTCGTGATACGAATGTTTTTTTTCGCTTTACCGCAAAAGTCATAACAGCATGAAGAGGTGTCGCCTATTTTTATCTTAAGTTTTTGTTATAAAAAGAATCAATATTAATTGATGTTAATTGTCTCTTATTTTTTAGATTAGTATTTCAATTAGGTAAAACAACACGAAATGTTGTTTAAAAATGAGGCTGTCTGAGAAGATAGCCTCATATCATTTAGGATGCAAAGTTCCTGAAAACCGTTTTTTTACGTACTTTTGAAACTTGATAGCTTATAGTGGAGAATGAATTTTGCCAAAGAATGAAAATAAGACAATACATATATTTAGCGTGCCTCTGTATTTCGGGTATTATTACAGGAAATGCACAGGCTGATCCGAATTTATACGCCAAAACGGATAAAGAAAAGATGAATCATTGGGTAGACTCTGTCTTTGACTCAATGACCTACGATGAACGAATCGGACAATTATTCATGGTAATCGCCGATCCGAAAGCAGACACCCGGAATATGCAAAAGATGCTACGCTACATCAATGAGCTGAAAATTGGCGGCGTGTTATTTCATAAAGGAAACCCTGCGGTACAGGCGGAAGTAACCAATCGCATGCAGAAAGCATCCAAGATCCCGTTGTTTGTTTCATTGGATGGCGAATGGGGATTATCCATGCGACTAAATGGAACGACCCGTTTTCCCAAAAATATGATGTTGGGAGCGATTGAAGATGATGAACTGATTCGTATATACGGAGAAGAGGTTGCCCGTCAATGCCAAGAAATGGGCATACAAATCAACTTCGCTCCATCAATAGATGTAAACAGTAATACCGACAATCCGGTAATCGGTCTGCGCTCGTTCGGCGAAAACCCGAAAGCTGTCGCCGACAAAGGGGTTGCTTACGCTCGCGGACTTGAAGACGGCGGTATAATAGCCGTGGCAAAACACTTTCCGGGGCACGGAGATACAGCAGATGACTCTCATTATACGCTCCCGGTTGTCAGACATAACAGAGAACGCCTGGAAGAAGTAGAATTTCTTCCTTTCAGACGTTATATTTATGAAGGATTTGCAGGAATAATGACCGCTCATCTCTCTATACCTGCGCTTGACAAGAGCAAACAGCCCACTTCATTATCGCCCGTAATCGTAAACGGACTCCTTAAGAAGGAACTCGGATTCCGCGGCTTATGTTTCACAGACGCATTAGCTATGAAAGGCGCTTCAACAAACAAAAAAGACAATCCGTCTGTCCTTGCTTTGCTGGCAGGGAATGATGTATTACTCGCACCGGCTAATCCTATTACAGATTTCAAAGCAGTCAAAGATGCTTTGGATTCAAATATCCTGGATATAAAAGAGATTGAAAGTAAGTGCCTTAAAATACTACGCTATAAATACATCACAGGACTTAACCGGTATGCCCCCATTGAAGTAAAAGGATTAGAAGAAAGACTTAACTCTCCTCATGCGGCTTGGGTTACTGCCCGCCTTAATGCGGAAGCAATCACTTTGCTGAAGAACGATGAGGAACTTATTCCACTGAAGCAACTTGACAAGAAAAAAATTGCCGTACTATCTATTGGCAGCGATAAAGGAAATCCTTTTCAGAAAATGCTGAACAGATATGATTCTGTAGCCTGTTTCAGTATCGGTCTTCGTTCTACGGAAGCTCAGATAAGACAAGTTTATACCCAATTAGCTAAATACGATTTGATTATCTGCGGAGTACATACCGTTCGCATGCCGGAAAGTGAGGCTTTACGCAAATTGGCGGCAGAAAAGAAATTAATCTATTCTTTTTTCACGATTCCTTATTTCTGCAAATCATATGCGAAAAGTATTAAAAATGCCGGTTCTGTATTGATGGCATACGAAAGCACCCCTTTAGCGCAGGAATATGCCGCTCAATTGATATTTGGAGGGATAGCTGCCAAAGGGAAACTACCCGTATCCATTCCTGACCTTTATATTTCCGGAACAGGATTGTTTACCGAGAAAACACGCTTAGGTTATCACGAAGCCGAAGAAGTGGGTTTAAACCAGGTGAGATTGGACGTAATTGACAAAATTGTTGAAGAAGGCTTAGAAGAAAAAGCCTTTCCCGGTTGTCAGGTTTTAGTTGCGAAGGATGGCATGATCGTTTACAACAAATCATTCGGCTATCAAGATAACACATTGAATTATCCAATAACCGAAACTTCCGTTTATGATATTGCTTCCATGTCAAAAGCTGCCGGAACATTATTGGCAATCATGAAAGCATATGATGAAAAGAAATTTACACTCAACAGTAAAATCTCCGAATTCATTCCTCAATTAAAAGATTCAAACAAAAAAGATCTGACAATAAAAGAACTGTTATATCACCAATCGGGACTAACACCGACCATCAACTTTTATCTTAGCGCTATTGATAAAGACAGTTATACGGGCAGCTTATACAGTACGACAAAGAACGCGACTCATCCCGTACAATTTGACACACGAACTTATGTACGGAATGATTTTTCGTACCTGCCGTCTTTAGTTTCCTCCTTTTCCAAACCCGGATACACAACGGAAGTTGCCAAAAACTTCTTTGTTCATGATTCTTTCAAAGATACAATCATGCAATCCATAAAAGACTCTAAACTTTCCACACGCGGTAAATATGTTTACAGTTGTGTTAATTTTATGTTATTGAAAATGATTGCAGAAAAAACGACCGGCATGGCGATGGATAACTATCTGGAAAATAATTTCTTCAAACGCTTAGGCGCACAAAACACATGCTATAATCCCTTACACCATATCGACACCATGCGTATTGCTCCAACGGAAAACGATGGTTTCGTGAGAAGACAACTACTAAGAGGTTATGTACATGACGAAGCAGCCGCATTTTATGGAGGAGTATCCGGTAATGCAGGGCTCTTTTCCACAGCCAATGATATTGCAAAAATATCACAAATGCTGCTTAACCAGGGAACCTATGGAGATGAACGTTACTTATCGACAGAAACAAGCCGTTTGTTTACCAGTTCAAAAAGTCCGAATAGCCGGCGCGGGTTAGGATTTGACAAACCGAATATAGGAAACACACGTCTCTCGCCCTGTGGTGTATTTGCGCCCGCCTCAGTTTACGGACATACAGGCTTTACAGGAACCTGCTTCTGGATTGACCCAACCAATAACCTGATTTATGTATTCCTCTGCAACCGCGTTTACCCAACAAGAGCAAATACAACATTCGGAAAATTAGATATCCGCACCCGTATTCAAGATGCCATCTATAAAGCGATTGATCCGGAAGATGGGAAGACGGGATTATAAAAAAAGCTACCGTTACATACGATAGCTTTTTTTATTTCGCAATGAACTTGTTCTTAGTCCTCAATTCGTTTGTTGAGGAAGATATGTCCAAGATAGCCAAGAATAATTGTGGCTAAACCCACAACAAGGATACCATTATTCAAATTTCCTTGAAATGCAGGGATTGCAAGAATTACAACTCCGACTAACAGAACTATAACTCCAAGATACTTAATCAGATGTTTCATGGTTACAGATATTTTT
>DAIPZX010000268.1:0-3678 GCA_036781995.1 Massilibacteroides sp.
TTTGACCATCGCTTTTTAATCGCTATATATTGCTCGTTTTAAGCTTCTGTTGGAGTTTCAACGGTCCATGTTTGCTGAGCTAAACGTTTATAGTTATTGTATCTCCATTGTGCATTCTGCTTAGCTGCATTAAATAATTCGGCTGCTTCGGCAGGATATTGCTTCATTACCGAAGAATAACGTACTTCACCTTTCAGGAATGTCTCGAAGTTATCCCAGTTAGGTTCTTTACTATCTAATGTAAACGGATTCTTACCTTCAGCTTCTAAAGCCGGGTTGTAACGCCACAAATGCCAGTATCCGCAGGCAACGGCATCTGCTTGTTCTTGCTGGCTCTTACCCATTCCCGCTCTCAAACCGTGGCTGATACAGGGAGAGTAAGCGATAATCAGAGAAGGTCCGTCATAAGCTTCCGCTTCACGAATAGTTTTCAACGTTTGTGCCTGGTCTGCTCCCATAGCAATCTGGGCAACATAGACATAGCCGTAAGTCGTTGCCATCAGTCCAAGGTCTTTCTTACGAATACGTTTTCCGGATGCGGCAAACTTGGCAATGGCACCAACCGGTGTTGATTTTGAAGATTGACCTCCCGTGTTTGAATACACCTCAGTATCCAGCACAAGGATGTTCACATTCTTGCCTGAAGCAATTACGTGGTCAAGCCCTCCGAAACCGATGTCATAAGAAGCACCGTCGCCACCAATGATCCATTGAGATTTTTTGATCAGATACTTGCTTAAAGAAACAAGTTCTTTACAAATATCGCATTTGTTTGCTGTAGTCGTAACTAAAGCTTCAATCTTAGGAGCAAGTTCTTTTGTTTTCTCTGTGTCATTTTGATTAGCAATCCATTCTTCAAACAATGTTTTTGCTTCATCAGGACAACCGGATTCGATCGCTTGCTTCATTAGCTTTTCAATGCGTTCGCGCATTTTTTCTACAGCCAGACTCATACCCAATCCAAATTCAGCAAAATCTTCAAACAGTGAGTTAGCCCATGCCGGACCGCGTCCGTTTTCATTCTTTGTATAAGGAGTAGATGGAACCGAACCGGAGTAAATAGAAGAACAACCGGTCGCATTGGCTACCATTTCACGGTCTCCGAATAATTGCGTGATCAGCTTAACATAAGGTGTTTCACCGCAACCGGAACAAGCGCCGGAGAATTCAAACAAAGGAGTCGCAAATTGAGAGTTCTTCACATTGGCATTGACGTTTACCAAATGTTGTTTGCTCTTCACCTCTTCTGCACAATAAGTCCAGTTAGGCACTTCGTTCAACTGGCTTTCGAGCGTTTCCATCTGCAACGCCTTACCTTGTTTATTGCCCGGGCATACATCTGCGCAGTTACCACAACCAAGGCAGTCTAAGACAGAAACCTGAATGCGGAATTTCATTCCGTCAAATTGTTTTCCAACGGCTTTCAACAAACCATCTTTAAACGGAGCTTTTGTTTGCTCTGCTTCATCCAATACAAACGGACGGATACAAGCGTGAGGGCATACATAAGCACATTTATTACATTGAATACAATTCTCTGCCGTCCATTCAGGAACGAAAGGAGCTACGCCGCGTTTTTCGTATTCTGATGTTCCTTGTTGCCATGTTCCATCTTCAAGACCTACAAATGTAGAAACGGGCAGCAAGTCTCCATCCTGCGCGTTGATAACGTTTACAACGTTGCTGATAAATTCAGGATATCGAGTTGCTTCGTCTTTTTCGTCAGAAAGGTTAGCCCATTCCGGATTAACCGGCAATACGGCATATTCTCCACCACGGTCTACCGCAGCATAATTCTTGTTTACAATATCTTCACCTTTCTTACCATAAGACTTCACGATGAATTTCTTCATCTGTTCTACCGCCAGTTCTACGGGTATTACCTGTGTAATACGGAAAAATGCAGATTGAAGAATCGTATTGGTACGATTTCCCAGACCAATTTCTAAAGCGATCTGTGTAGCGTTGATATAATAAACAGTGATATTCTTTTTAGCGAAATAACGTTTCACCTTGTTCGGAAGATGTTTTTCCAGTTCTTCTCCGTTCCATACGGTATTCAGCAGGAATGTTCCGTTTTCACGAAGACCGCGGGTCACGTCATACATCTTCAGATAAGCCTGCACGTGACAAGCCACAAAATTTGGTGTATTAACCAAATAAGTAGAACGGATAGGTGTGTCGCCAAAGCGAAGGTGAGAGCAGGTAAATCCTCCTGACTTCTTGGAGTCATAAGAGAAATAGGCCTGACAATATTTATTGGTATTATCACCAATGATTTTTACAGAGTTTTTATTGGCACCCACGGTACCATCGGCTCCCAAACCATAGAATTTAGCTTCATACATGCCTTCGCCGCCCAATGCGATTTCTTCGCGGGGAGGAAGTGAAGTAAACGTAACATCGTCTACGATACCAATCGTAAAATTTGTCTTCGGCAAGGATAATCCCAGATTTTCATATACGGAAAGGATCTGAGCAGGAGTAGTGTCTTTCGAAGACAAACCATAACGCCCGCCAACAATAACGGGAGCGTTTTCCTGTCCGTAGAAACAATCTTTCACATCAAGATATAACGGTTCGCCTGTTGAACCCGGCTCTTTTGTACGGTCAAGCACAGCAATTTTTTTCGCAGTCTTAGGTACAGCCGCAAGGAAATGTTTAGCAGAGAACGGACGATACAAATGAACGGCAACCAAACCTACCTTTTCGCCCTGAGCCACCAAATGATCGACGGCTTCGCGGATAGCTTCCGTTACAGATCCCATAGCAATAATCACACGGTCAGCATCTTCTGCTCCGTAATAATCAAACAAACCATATTTACGGCCGGTTATGGCTGAGAGTTCTTTCATATACTCTTCAACAATAGCAGGAACAGCGTCATAATATTTATTTGCAGATTCTCTGTGCTGGAAGAACACATCGGGGTTTTCAGCCATACCGCGTGCTACCGGATTTTCCGGACTCAACGCGCGGTTACGGAATTCTGCCAACGCTTCCTGATCAATCAGATGAGCCAGCTCGTCTTGTTCGATTGTTTCAATCTTCTGAATTTCGTGAGAGGTGCGGAACCCGTCAAAGAAGTTCACAAAAGGAACACGCGATTTGATTGTAGACAGATGAGACACTGCCGATAAATCCATAACTTCCTGTACTGATCCTTCTGCAAGCATAGCAAAACCGGTTTGTCTTGCAGCCATCACATCCTGATGATCGCCAAAGATAGACAACGCATGAGATGCTATCGTACGGGCTGATACGTGAAACACACAAGGCAATAATTCACCGGCAATTTTATACATATTAGGAATCATCAACAATAATCCCTGTGAAGCAGTATAGGTTGTGGTTAACGCACCCGCCTGCAACGAACCGTGCAATGCGCCGGCAGCTCCTCCTTCCGATTGCATTTCCTGTACAAGAACGGTTTCTCCGAAAATATTTTTTCTTCCGGCTGCAGCCCATTCGTCTACATACTCTGCCATGGTAGAAGATGGCGTGATAGGATAAATCGCGGCAACTTCACTGAACATATATGAAATATGCGCAGCAGCCTGATTCCCATCACAGGTCAAAAATTTCTTCTGTTTTGTCATTTTGAGATATATTTAAGTAACACTTATTTTCATTAATACAAAAACCCGAATAACCACAAGGGGATAATGTTTTCAGATC
>DAIPZX010000269.1:0-3676 GCA_036781995.1 Massilibacteroides sp.
TATATACAAAACGAGTAAACAACATTTAAAACAACAAGTTATGGCAGATTTATTAATACCAATCGTAGCGATTTTATGCGCTATAGCGCTCCCGATTATCATGATCATTATTCTTGGCGTACAAGCGCAAAAAGGACGCCACGCAGAACGCCTGGCCATGATCGAAAAAGGGTTTATACTGGAAGAACCGGAAAAGAAAGCCAACCGCTACCCCGCTCTTCGTAATGGCATGGTGATGATTGGGCTATCCTTAGGACTGATAATCGGACTGTTTGTTGATCCCTATTGGCCGGAATACGATAGCTTCTTTTCTTTAGTTATCCCTGCATTTACCATTTTGTTCGGAGGGATCGGATTTGTAGTCTATTTCTTTTTTTCACGCAGAATGCAGCAGAAAGAATACCAGGATTAAGCAAAAGAACACCTGGATGGAAGAGCGGAAATGGATAGAACAAATTCTGGCAGGAGACACGCAAAGTTTCTCCTGCCTCATTGCGAAGTATGAAAAGATGACCTATACGCTCGCCTTTCGTTTGATGGGAAACAAAGAAGAGGCAGAAGAAGTGACACAAGACGCCTTCATCAAGGCGTATGGCGCTTTATACACGTTCAAGTTTGAAAGTAAATTCTCGACCTGGCTATACCGTATTGTGTATCGCACCGCCTTAACCGCCCTGCGGCAGCAAAAAATATTCACAGATTACGATGACGCAAGACCGGAAGACCTGACTGAGAATGAAATGGATTCGGCCTCTTCCCTACTGGAACGAAACGACAGACGGGAGATTATTTCTAACGTATTGAAAAAACTTTCTCCGGATGAAGCCACGTTGCTTACCTTGTTTTATCTGGAAGAATGTTCGATTGAAGATATCCGTCAGATTACAGACCTGAACGTCTCTAACATAAAAGTAAAACTGTTTCGGGCAAGGAAGCACTTTTACGAAAAGCTACAGCATATAATGAAAACTGAAACAATGAGTTTATTATGAAACGAAACGAACAAGAAACCGATCAACTAACCCGTGCATTAATGCAGCAAACGATAGAGCAACCATCAGCGGGACTAAACAACCGCATCATGGCCCTCTTACTGAAAAAAACACCGCAAAGGAAGGCAGTAGGAATAAAGAAACCCGTTTCTGTCGGTCAGTTATTTATTCTTTTTGTCATATACATGCTTCTTATCGCAGGAGGACTGCTGCTATCACAAAATCAAAGTGAAAACCTATCCGAATTGATGCTTATACTGAAGAGTGCATTCCCTGTTTTCCTTACTGTAGCCGGTGGCATCTCATTCTTTGTCCTGTTCGGTTTACTTGACGAATGGCTGCAACAACACGGATATAAAATACCGATGGAAGAATAATTTATTTATTCACTCCATTAAACGAAGAGCTGCATTTTCAGTTTGTCCGGACTTTAAGCGAGCTAAATCTGTTCCCGTCAAAATTAATTTTACGAGAGCTGCCGCCATTTATCTCAATATAATGATCCGTCTTGTTCTCTACTGTATGTTTGGTTTCCTTTAGGTCTCTAACACTCAGATTATCTCCTGTTTTTTCCGCGTTGATCTGAAAAGACGCTTTCGGAGCAATACGAATATCCAATGTTCCGTAATGAGCTTCTGCTTCAACCAACTTGAATCCGGCATCCAGATTTTTAATCTTCAATGTTCCGAAATCCAATGCATCCGCCCGCAATTCATCCGAGAGATGATTAATGGTAACGTCACTGTATTTCATTTCAATAGTTGCTTTTTTCAGGTTGCCTGCTTTCAGGTTGCCAAACTTATTATCCAGGTCTAACACGTCCAAATCACCTATCTTCAGCGTTGAATATTTGCTCTCTATGCTTAGATTCTTACCGTTTCCCACTTCCACATCTCCGCAAAAGCTCAAATCGAGTGAAGCATTCACCAGATCGCGAACGAGGACATTGCTGTATTTCGCATCAAGCTTCAGGTATTTCGTAAAACTCCCCGCGCTTAGATTTCCAAATTTCACTGTAATATCACTCTCTCCTTCATTCTTTGAAGGAAGCGTTATGTTTCCATACGCCTGCGTTAGTTCAAGTTTCATGGTAGCAGGTATGGATATAAAATAATTCACCGTAAGTCTTTCATTATTATTCCTTCCCTTTCCTAAATTTTCCCGAGAAGTTATGACAGAAACCTTATCGCCATTCTGCCGGAGATCTATCTTCACACGATCCAGGTTCTGCTGGGCTTGTCGCTCCTGTGAAGCAACTGATTCTATTTCGACACGTATCAAAACTTCCGGTTTATTCCAGTGAGTAATCGTCATATTTCCGAAGCGGTTGTCAACAAAAAGCGAACTGTTTTTATCAACCGGAAAACTCTTATTTATTTCTTTTTTCTTCACACTTTCCCAGACCTCTGATTTCGTTACAACAGGCACACTGAACATAAACAGGCACGTCAGCAATACGAGAATAGCATTACTTTTTGTTTTCATTTTCTATTTTTTTATTTGTTCCTATTTTCCATTTCTACCGCCTTCTGCATTTGCCGGAGCAAAATATTCATTCCGGAAAGACTCGCGTCATAATGCTGATTCATCGCAAAAAGAGCTTCTTCGGAGCAAGGAAAAACAGGCAGTATTTTGTTTTCGAAATTCTGATTCTCAGCGATTACTGCCTGCGTCTGCCGAAGCAGTTCCAAACGTCCGGGAGTTTGATGTTCCTTATACAATTCTTCCATTTGCGCTATCGTTGCCGATATTTGCATATTGTAATACGTCCTCACCTCCATGATTTCAGTGCTTAGTTCACATAATTTTTCAGTCGACTCCTTATTATACAGCGTCTGAACCGCAAACAAAATGCCAAGGCAAGCAGCAACAGCAACACCCCATGCCAACCGTCGACGAACAGTTTGCTTCCTGCGTCTCTTCAAATTCTCCTGAAAGCGTTCGGCATGTCCAACAGGCAGTTCTATATCATCAAACTCCTGTTTGTTTTTATCGATATACCCCTTTAGCTTATCCATCTTTCATTTTTTTATCAATTCCAATAGTTTATTCTTTCCCCGCATATATTGCGTTCGCACACTCGATGGTTTTATCTGTAATATAGCCGAGATTTCCTCCATATCGTAACCTTCGAAAAGATAAAGCGTCAAGATCAACCGGTAGCCCGTAGCTAACTGCCGGATACTTTCTTTTATTTTAGCGACAGAAAATGCAATTTCATCCTCATCAACAGTCAAATTATCGTCCTCCACAATCGTATTTTCCTCCAGTTCCACCTCCAAAGGCGCCTGCCTTCTGACATAGTCTATAGCCGTATTTACGGCAATCCGGTGCATCCATACCTCAAAGTTTTTGCTCCGGTCATACTGTTCGATGCGTGTGAAGATTTTCAGAAAAGCATCCTGCATAGCTTCTTCCGCTTCATTCATGTTGCCGACAATCCGAAAGCAAGTCACATATAAGCGTTTCGCGTATAATTCATACAGCTTCATTTGCGCTTTCGGATCCTGCCGGCCACATTTATCTATCAAGTGTGTGTAATCCGCATCCATCTATTCAATAATACGGGGTTTATTCAAAAACGTTGCATCGGAAGGCAGGAATAAAAAAATAGAAATCTGTTTTTTTAAATAGTCAGGTCATTTTCTGATTTCATCTGTATGACATTTTGCACTATTTTTTCA
>DAIPZX010000270.1:0-3663 GCA_036781995.1 Massilibacteroides sp.
GTTTTTTTTAGAACCCTACGTTAACACCGAGAAGAAATGTTCTTGGTATTCCATAAGACCCATAATCAACACCTCTTGAGCGGTCAGGACTGTTATTATCAAAAGTACCTCTGATTTCAGGATCTAATCCGTCATAACCGGTAATCGTGAAAAGGTTACCAACTTGTCCGTAGATTCTTACCCGTTGAAGTTGCACTTTCTGCGTTATGCTTTTCGGCAACGTATATCCCAATGTAAGCGTTTGCATTCTTAAATAAGAAGCATCCTGGATGTAACTCGAATTCGAGTTGTTCGCCGCTTCGGTTCCTTCGCCCGCGGATGTTGCCCACAAAGGATATTTACCATTCGGATTTGTTTCGGGATGCCAGGAATTATGCCATCTGTCATACGAGTAGTTACTTTGAAGCGCTCCATAATGCGTATAATACATATAATGCCTGAACGCATCGTTTCCTACAGAAAAATACAAATACGCGGCTAAGTCAAAGCCTTTATATTTCAAACCTATATTAACTCCCCCCGTAAAATCCGGATGAGGATTTCCAATATAAGTACGGTCGGCGGCATCTACTCTGCCGTCACGATTCACGTCCATAAGTTTATACCGGCCTACCCAGTCCTCCGGGTTTAACGCGTCTTTGCCTGAAACAGCATAAGGCAAAATCGTTTCGCCGCCAGCCGTTTTATAGTCAAGAACATCATTAACACTGGTATATACACCATCGATTTTGTAACCGTAAAACATACCGATAGGCTGCCCTTCTGTTGTAATTGTGATATCATTCAAACGCGTTCCACGAAACAAATCTGCCGATCCCAATTTGATCACTTTATTTTTATAGGTGGATACATTAGCGCTTATATCATAAGAAACAGCGCCTACTTTATCTCTCCAAGACAAAGACATATCAAATCCTTTGTTCTCCATATCGCCGATATTGATATTCGGTTTAGTAGCCATACCGGCTAATCCCGACCAGTTTGCCGGCACCAACATATCGGATGTTTTTTTGATATAATAGTCTAAACCAAAAGTTAAGCGATTGGATAGCAACGTTCCGTCTAAACCAACATTCAGCATCTTGGTTGTTTCCCACTTCGCATTCAGGTCACCCAATGATGTCAGCACATATCCGGTAGTTATACTTCCGTCAGAACCATCCATAGGATAGCCGTGATAAGAACCTGTTTCATACTGGAACGCATAATTAAAACTACCGATCTGAGAACTACCGGTGGTACCGTAGCCTGCGCGTATTTTTAAGTCTTCAAGCCAGTTTCTGGTTTTTTCCATAAAGTCTTCAGAAGAAATACGCCATCCTACAGAAATCGAAGGGAATGTACCCCAACGTTTATTCGGGTTGAATTTAGACGATCCGTCTCTGCGGACAGTTAACGTGGTTAAGTATTTACTCTGATAGTCATAATCCACACGCCCGAAAAAGCCGAACATCGTTGTTGTTTGATCTGCTTCTCCTGAATTTTCCATCATACCGGAATCACCATTATCCAAAATCCAGGTAGAAGGAAGGTCTTCAAAAATATAACTTCTTCTAAGTCCGGATATTTCTCTGCCTAATCCGTTCTTTATCGCTTCCGTACCAAAAAGTACCTGCAGATTATGGTCATCAAACGATTTTCTATAGTTGACGGTATTTGTCCATTGCCAGTCCAGCCGATAATTAGCTTCTTCGGAATAATCGTTGTCAGACACTCCTTCTTTATTGGCAAAAACATCTATCGGATTGAACGTTCTATTCCATGTTCCTCCAAGTCTGGTGCTGAATTGTGTTCTGAGTGTCAGCCCGTCTATCGGTTTAACTTCCGCAAACAACGCGTTTTGGATAAAGAAACGGCGATTCCAATTGTCTTTTTGACGATCAAGCGCATGAACAGCAGATAGATTACGTCCGCCTTCATTCGCCTGCGAACCGGCAAAGTCGCCCCCCACATTATAAACGGGTATCCAAGGTTGTGTTGTATAAACGCGTCCGAAAGCATTGCCGTCTCCCTGACTTCCGCGCTCTCCGCTCCATTCCATTAAAGAAACATTGGTGTTTTGACCAATACTGAAATATTTATTAGGGTTAAATGTCGTATTCGCACGAAATGAAAAACGTTCGAATCCCGATCCTTTAATAGTACCTTCTCTGGATTCATAGCCTGCTCCCAGCGCATAACTACCTCTGTCGCCACCTCCTAACACAGAAATCTGGTGGCTTGTAATAAAACCTTTCTGCGTAATCAAATCATACCAGTCGGTTCCTTTACGGGCTTCAGCCTCGGAATAACCATCTTCGAGCATCTGATAATAAGCAGAGCGAGACCAGGAGTCTCCACCGTTAGGTTTGTAAGAAGCAACCCAATTCTCAACGCTTCCATATTCCTGAACGATTTGGTCTCTTGACACTCCCGACGGTTTTATAGCATAAGGCATAGTCAGCTGATCATTAGCATCTAATCTGCCGAATTGTGCATGAGACTGATTCTGAACCCCTCTGTAATCCCGGCGGTTCACCATCCCATAAGCCTGAAATTCCATCGCGTCCCAAGCATTTAGCAGGTCAAATCCACTATTCGCCATTGTTGCCAACCCAACGTATCCATCGTAGCTGATGTTAACTTTTCCTTCTTTTGCTCCTTGCTTGGTTGTTATGATCAACACCCCATTTGCTCCCTGAGCTCCGTAGATTGCTGTAGCCGCGGCATCTTTTAACACCTGGAACGTTTCTATATCATTCGGATTTACCGAACTGATACTCACATTAGCAACTCCGTCTACAATAACCAGTGGGTCGGCGCTGCTTAAAGAACCTACACCACGTATACGAATAGTTGTTTCTGCTCCCGGGGCGCCACTCGTCTGAATGTGAACACCCGAAGCTTTCCCCTGAAGCGCTTCGGCAAAAGTGGCCACCGGCGTTTCTGCCAAAGCTTCTGCTGATACGACAGCCACAGATCCGGTAATATCTTTTTTTGCCTGGGTTCCATAACCCACAACAACGACTTCGTCCAGATTTTGCGTATCTTCTCTCATTACTATTTTAAGCGATTGACTGTCGGCTTTTATTTCCTGCGTAATGTAGCCGATATACGAGATAACCAGAATTGAATTAGCGTCTGTTCCTTCCAATGAGAAATTTCCGTCAAAATCAGATATTGTTCCTGTGCTTCCACCTTTTATCGAAATATTCACACCAATTAAAGGTTCACCTGTCTCATCGACAATTGTTCCGGTGACTCTTCCACTCTGCATAACTACAGGCAACGGATTTGTAACCTTTGCTTTCAATATTACTTTATTATCAATAATAGCATAATCAATATCCGTATCCTCTAAAACATCATTCAATGTTTCACGAATATTGCTATTATTTCCGCTTGAAGAAACTGTTTGTTTTGTATTTATAGTATTATTATCGAAAACAAAAACATAATCTGTGGATTTTTCAACTTCTTTTAAGACCTCTTCCAGAGGCATTTTTTGATTTTTTTCGTATTTACTGTCGTCTGCCGCATAAGAAAACGACAAACCTGAAAGTAGTAAAACCAGTAATAAACCTGTGATTTTCCTAAGTATTTTGTGCTCGGTTTTAATGTTTTTCATAAAAATATTATTAGGTTAATAAAAAACAAAATTGTTTTTTTGAAATTCAACAATTC
>DAIPZX010000271.1:0-3661 GCA_036781995.1 Massilibacteroides sp.
AAAAAATATGGCGAAACAGATAAAACAGGTTATGGATATCCGTGCTTCGAAAGGGATAACCGTTGGTCAAAGTAACGAGCATCAGCGTAACTGGTCGGAGAAAGGTTGGGACTCTGCTATCAGTACCGGAAACTATGACCGCAGCCGGGAGGCTCTCAATTTCGAAGTCAGGAAAGGCGGAGTAATTACTCCGGTTGACAAGCGTAAAAGTATACCGCAAAGGATGACTGAAAATTTGGCGGAGCGTGGTATCAACGACCCGAATGTCGGTCGGCCCGAACCAAAGTACAGAACGGTCGTCAACTTCATTTTGGGAGGTACACGTGAGCGGATGCTTGAAATGGCCTTCGGAAATCAAGAGGTAGATCTTGCAAAGGGCGCTGACAACTACCACATAAAACGAAGCTCGGATATTGAACGGTGGGCACAGGATATGTACAGATTCGCCAGTGACAAATGGGGGGAGGAAAATATAGTTGCATTCATTGTTCATCTCGATGAGACGAATCCGCATATCCACATGACTCTTTTGCCAATAGACAAGGATAGAAAGTTTGCATTCAAAAAAATGTTTGCCGGTAAGGATAAATATGAATATAAGGAAATCATGTTAGCTCTTCACGATGAATTGGCCAAGGTAAATGAAAAGTGGGGGCTAAAGCGTGGAAACAGTATTGCCGTAACAGGTGCGAAACATCGCACAACGGAAGAGTACAGACGTGATCTTTCCGAGCAATGTACCACCCTCGAAGGACAGATTGAGGAGAACAAAAAGATACTCAAACAGCTCTATGACGAGATCCGGTTTGCGGAAAAGAGAGTCAAAGGTCTTACCACGATGACCTTGAATTTGGAACAGCGGAAAGAAGAATTGGAAAAAGAAATTGCCGCTGTCAATGAAGAATTGAAAAACGGTAAAGGTAATTCCGAAGAGCTACACGAACGAATCAAGAAACTGGATAATGCTCTTCAGAAAGTATTGGATAATCTGGCGGATAAACAGGCAAAACTGAAGCATGCCAATGAACAGTTGGATGAGTTGAAAAGTCTCAAAGACAAGGCGAAAGAACTGACAGAACAATATCAGCAGCAACTAAGGGTTTCGACATCCAATCTGACCCAGCAAGTCCGCTTTAGATTGGCAGATGTACTCATGGATGAGTTAATCAGGGATTTCAAAACGATTTTGCCAACTCTTAGTTCTGGCACGAAAGAGTCCCTGAATGATTCATTGTTACAGGATATGGCGGAACGAGGCAAAGATATTATCAAATGTGCCATATTCCTATATGCCAATTTGGTGGATCAGGCGACCAACTTTGCGAAAAGCCATGGAGGAGGTGGAGGAGGAAGCGACCTTCCCTGGGGACGTAAGGATGATGAGGACGACCGGGCTTGGGCACGCCGCTGTATGATGATGGCTCACCGGATGATGAAGCCAGGTGGAAAGAAACTTAATAGATAAAGCCTACATAACTTTTGAGTATGATTGTAGGTATGATTTTTTCTAAGAAACAAAATGCAGGTTAAATACAGATGGATTGGAAGTAGAACATTTCGTCACCTCATTTACATACAGTTTCTTTGCTTCACACTTCAAATTAAGATTACAATGATAAAGAAAATACTATTGATTTTACCACTCGCTTTGCCGCTGCAAGCGCAAGCCGGTGATGTCCGCCCTTTAGATAGTCTTGTTGTTTGCAATGCTTCTATGGAGATGCTCGAACCAATTAAACCGTCCTACCTTGAAAATATTACTTCTGCGAGGATATGGAATGGTAATTGGTTCCTGGGCATTTCCAGTGGGGCTTCGGCATTTGTCGGTTCTCCGTTAGGCTGTGCCGACTTGTTTAATCGGATAGAGCCGGCTTTATCTGTTTCGGGTGGAAAATGGTTCACACCAGCCATTGGCGGTCGAGTCTCCTTTCAGGGATTCAAACTTAAAAACAGCCTGTTGCATAAGCAATCATACAAAAGTGTACATGCTGATTTTTTATGGAATGTATTGTCTCACTCTTATAATGCCCGTGACCAGCCAAAATGGAAGATTGTTCCCTACGTAGGACTTGGCATCATACATAACGAGGATAATGGGAACAGTCCTTTTGCCTTCTCTTATGGCGTGACGGGGCAATATCGTCTTTCTCAAAGGATTCACCTAACCATGGAACTTGGCGGCACTACTACATTTAAAGACTTCGACGGTCGCGGCGCTTCCAATAGATTCGGTGACAATCTGATGAACCTCACAGCCGGCCTATCTTTCTCGATTGGAAAGGTAGGCTGGAAAAGAGTGGTGGATGCCAATCCTTAATCTTCGCATTCAAAAAGGAGAAATAGAAGGAAAGGTCATAGCTAAACGTAAAATTGTAGATATTATACAGCAGCATACCAATCTCTCTCTTGATAGTACAACGCCAGAAAACAAGAAGAAATTCAATCTCTTTTTCATCTCATTAAAATAAAAACATAATATGCCTCTGAATTTAACGAAACGTTATTCCCATTTGCTTGAATTGGCGGGAATGAGTGAGAAAGAGAGAACACGATCATTACACTTGATCTTCGATAGAGACATTGCCGATAACGACCAGTTTTCTTTTCGTTCAAAGAGAATATATCCTATCAAAACAGACGGGCAAATTGATATGGATAGAGAGTTTTTTCATTTAACGACTAATGAAGAATTAGACGAAGATGGGGTGCCACACCGTACATATGACCGTTTCCGTTGCGAACGTCTACATTGGATCAAAACACATATAGAAGAAAAAACCGGTGACGATATTATTGTATTCTTCATTGAAGAAAGAAATCCCAAAAAACGCGTAGATGAAACACGTGTATATATTTATAACAAAGGTCAAAAATATATTATCGTATTAGAGCCACAACGCAAAGGACAGGCATATTTTCTTCTAACGGCTTATTATCTGAATAAAGAATATGGAGAGAAACAAATCAAGAAAAAAATGAAAAAAGGAATTATATTATAAAAAGCAAGGCTCGATATATGTCATGATATAACGAGCCTCGAAACTCCTTCTGTCTACAGATGAGCAATGCAAATTTACGAATATTCTTTGATTAGGCCAACGATTTAGGAAAAAAGACTGTTTTTTTTGCGTATATTTAACGAATTAAGGTATTTACTCTTTGTATACCCTCCGGAATAGTCCTCAAAACCTATTCATCTCCCTCTCCTGCAATACACCTCTTCCACAAGCTGCTTTTCCTCGTGTGCCACTTCATCCGTGATACCATCATTATCCACATCGCCAATATCCGCTTTCACTTCCATCTTCTCCTGAATAGCATCTACGCATTGCGTTATCATAGCCGATGCCCTTTTCACATCAAACAGGGTAGTCTTGATGAAATCCGGCGATTCCTTTAAACTAGTAAGCCAGGACTTCAAGTATGCAGCAGATTCATCCTTCACATTCTTGGATATGCCATATCGCTGCGCCACCAAAGCACTGCCCAGTTCAGCCACCAATTCTTCACGCGCATATTCTTCAGACCCGAAAGCACTAGGTTTTATCCGGTTTAACCGGCTCTCAGACCCTGTGCTATGCGCCATTTTATCCGAAATTCCGGATAAAATGACTTATCCAAACTCATACGTTATCCAAATAGGTTTATTTAATTAATTGAT
>DAIPZX010000272.1:0-3635 GCA_036781995.1 Massilibacteroides sp.
CTGTGACTATGATAATTGCTCAGATACATAAATTCGTTTTTTGATCGTTACTACAAGTAAAAAGGGTAACCGGCAGAATTGTTCCGCCGATTACCCTTTTTTATAAGTATTGCCGGACTTATTTTATAACATTAAGTTCTTTTCCGACTTTGATGAACGCGGCAATCGCTTTATCCAGATGTTCGCGTTCATGCCCGGCAGAAAGCTGAACACGAATACGCGCCTGATCTTTCGGCACCACCGGATAGTAGAATCCGGTCACATAGATACCTTCCTGTTGCATCCGGGCAGCAAAGTCTTGCGAAAGCTTGGCATCGTAAAGCATCACAGCACAAATGGCAGACTGAGTCGGCTTAATATCAAAACCGGCAGCCAGCATCTTATCGCGGAAATAGCTTACGTTATCCACCAATTTGGTATGCAATCCGTCCGATTCATTCAATATCTTAAACATTTCTAAGCTCGCTCCCACAATTGCCGGAGCTAATGAATTAGAAAACAGATAAGGACGTGAACGTTGACGCAACATGGAGATAATTTCTTTTTTCCCGGTTGTAAATCCGCCCATCGCTCCACCAAAAGCCTTTCCGAGTGTGCCGGTAAAGATATCTATCTTGTCATGACAATCAAACTGCTCGGCAACACCACGTCCGGTCTTACCCACTACTCCCGCGGAGTGAGACTCGTCTACCATCACCAACGCATCGTATTTTTCCGCTAAAGCGCATATCTTATCCATCGGAGCCACATTGCCGTCCATCGAGAACACCCCATCTGTAGCAATAATGCGAAAGCGTTGCGCCTGCGCTTCTTTCAGACAACGCTCCAGGTCTTCCATATCTGCATTCGCATAACGATAACGCTTAGCCTTGCAAAGCCTTACACCATCAATAATAGAAGCATGATTTAAGGCGTCTGAGATTATCGCGTCATTCTCACCCAATAAAGGTTCGAACAATCCGCCGTTCGCATCAAAGCAGGCAGCATAAAGGATGGTGTCTTCGGTTTGAAAATAAGCGGATACCGCTGCTTCCAATTGTTTGTGCAGATCTTGCGTTCCACAGATAAACCGCACGGAAGACATACCATAGCCATGCGAATCCATTGTCTCTTTAGCAGCCTGAATAAGTCGTTTATTATCCGACAAACCCAAATAATTATTTGCACAAAAGTTTAATACTTCGTTGGTGTGGTTCACTTGAATAGCGGCTCTTTGCGGCGTAGTGATAATGCGCTCTTCCTTAAATAATCCGGCCTCGCGGATACCATTCAGTTCGGTCTGAAGGAAGTCTTTAAATTTTCCGTACATAAATGATTGTCTTTTTTTGATTTAGTATATTTATTTCGCGTCACTAATGTGTATTTATTTTCACATACAAAGGTCACATTTTTTATTTATTCTCCATACCTTTGTCTCGGAAAAACTTAAAACAAAAAACTAAATGAAGAATGTATTAGTAATCGGTGCAACCGGACAAATAGGTTCGGAGTTAACCTTAGAGCTGCGCAAGCGCTATAATGGGCACATTGTTGCCGGTTATATTCCCGGAGCGGAGCCGCATGGTGAACTACTGGAATCAGGTCCATCCGCTTTGGTTGACATAACCAACGATCAGCAAATCGCCGAAACAGTGTCGAAATATAAGATCGACACCATTTACAATCTTGCCGCCTTACTGTCTGCAGTAGCCGAATCCAAACCTCAGTTAGCCTGGAAAATCGGCATGGGCGGATTATTCAACGTACTGGAAGTTGCCCGTGAAAAAAACTGCGCTGTATTCACACCCAGTTCTATCGGTGTATTCGGCAATAATACCCCTAAGGACAAGACCCCACAAGACACGATCCGCAATCCACGCACGATGTACGGCGTAACCAAAGTATCGGGAGAGCTTCTCAGCGATTATTACTTCATCCGCTTCGGCGTAGACACCCGTTCGGTACGATTCCCCGGATTGATTTCTTACGTTACCCCTCCGGGTGGAGGAACAACGGACTACGCCGTAGATATTTATTACGAAGCAGTAAAAGGCAATCAATTTGTATGCCCTATCGCGGCAGGCACGTTCATGGATATGATGTATATGCCGGACGCGCTTCACGCCGCCATTCAGATCATGGAAGCTGATCCTACACGCCTGAAACACCGGAATTCATTCAACATTGCCGCTATGAGTTTCGATCCGGAGATTATAGCCGGTAATATCCGCAAGTACATCCCCGGTTTCAGCATGAAATATGAGGTAGACCCTCTACGCCAGGCAATAGCCGAATCATGGCCCAACTCACTCGATGACACATGCGCCCGCGAAGAATGGGATTGGGAACCGCATTACACGCTGGATATGATGACGCAGGATATGCTTGATAAATTGAAAGACAGATTTAGTAAATAGTATATTGATCCGTACACGTTAGTTAGGGGCAACCGCAAGGGTTGCCTCTACGATACCTTTTCGGCGTGCGCTTTTCTTTGCTCCAAGACCTCATCTTTATTTTCCAGCGCCCATTTCACCAAACTTTGCAACGGAGGAAGCAGGCTTTCACCAAGTGCCGTTAATTCATACTCAACCCGGGGAGGAATTTCCGCGAAAACCCGACGAGACACCAATCCATCTGCCTCCAATGAACGAAGCGTGACAGTCAGCATCCGTTGCGATATATCGTCCAACTCTTTTTGTATCTTACTAAATCGGGCAGTTCCTTCGCGGTGAAGTACAATGATAACCAGCAAAGACCATTTATCACTCAACCGGGCTATGATGTCTCTTACCGGACATATTTCTTTTTTATCAGTTTCTTTCATTTTATTTATCCTTCTATACCTTTCATACTCAATAATAGTTACTTATATGTAACTATGTATCAACGCTGTGCCTTCTTGTTTTCTTCAGATGAAGATCATAAATTTGTATACAAAGAGCACTTAGTTCTCTAAAGTAACTAATTATCTAATTTAAAAACAAACAAATCATGGGAAAGAAAGTAGCGGTAATTGCCGTAAACCCGGTAAACGGTTCAGGATTATTCCAGTATCTGGAAGCTTTTTACGAAAACAAAATTCCGTATAAAACATTCGCCATCGACACGACAAAAGACATTAAGACCAACTCCGGCATATCCATCAGTCTGGATGGTGTAATCGCCGACCTGAAAGGTGAAGTGAATGAGTTTGACGCTATACTGTTTTCATGTGGCGACGCCATGATACCCGGAGCACAGAATAATATGCAGGCAATGGGAGATGCGTTAGCACTTTTAGCCACGTTCGATTCACAAAACAAAATCATTATCGGTCATTGCGCTTCAGCGATTATGTTCGATAAAGCCGGAATCATTAACGGCAAAAAAGTAGCCCTGCATCCTCTTGCTAAAGCAGCAATAGCCAATGGAATAGCTACAGACGATCATTATATGATCGACCAAAATGTATATACGGCTCAGGAAGAAAACAATATACATTTCCTTTTACCGGAATTATTGAAAGTTTTACAGTCTGTTTAAATTTCAGTTGTTTTGATTTTTTCATGATTCTTTTCCGGTAAGTAACTATTCAGCCAAAGCAATTCTACATTGTAAATGTAACCATTCGGTGTAGTACGTTTGCTCTGAATCACGTTTGTCCTGTGTCATGG
>DAIPZX010000273.1:0-3631 GCA_036781995.1 Massilibacteroides sp.
ACAGCAGCTCATAGGCGTCGTGCAGGTGCTCGTAGTCCGGCACCACCTGGCGCAGGAAATGGTCAGGTTGCCGTTTATCTAATAAACAAAACCAATTTAGAGGGAAAACACGTGCTTCTGATAGACGATGTTATGACATCCGGTGCAACACTCAACGCTTGTATACATGAATTATTACGTTGTAAGAGAATAAAAATCAGTGTTTTTTGTTTGGCAGTTGCTCAATGACATGAAAATTAACGTCCTTGTCTTAAGGTTATATCATGTAGTTTAGCTACTTTTGCCACTGTATATAAATATTATTCTTAGTATGAAGACACTGGAAAGATTAGTTGCAGAGAAGTTGTTAAAAATAAAGGCCGTGAAATTGCAACCGGCTAATCCGTTTACTTGGGCTTCGGGATGGAAGTCTCCGATTTACTGTGATAACAGAAAGACCCTTTCTTATCCGGCGGTTCGTACTTTTATCAAATTGGAACTTGCGCGTGTTATTAGTGAAAAGTATGAAAATGCAGATGCTATCGCCGGTGTAGCCACAGGAGCTATTGCTCAGGGAGCGCTGGTGGCAGACTTGTTGGGATTGCCTTTTGTTTATATTCGTGCAACTCCGAAAGATCACGGATTGGAAAATCTGATCGAGGGAGAACTTAGGCCAGGTTCGAAAGTCGTAATCATTGAAGACTTGGTTTCTACCGGAGGCAGCAGCCTTAAAGCTGTGCAGGCAGTTCGTAACTTCGGTTGTGATGTGGTAGGTATGGTCGCTATTTTTACACATGGATTTCCTGTTGCTACACAACAATTCAAAGATGCGAAAGTAACTCTTACAACATTGAGCAACTACGATGCCGTAATAGAAGAGGCAGTTCGTACAGACTATATTGATGAGTCTGAAATCGCAACATTGCAGGAGTGGCGTAAAGATCCGGCAAACTGGAAGCCTTAATCCGGAAAACAAACAAAATGCTTATGACCGATTTTGTTAGTGAGGTGAAAACAATACCTCACAATGATGATCGTATCTTCGCGATGCTGTCCGATCTGTCTAATTTGGAACAGATAAAGGATCGCATCCCGCAAGATAAGGTCTCTGACTTTGAGTTCGATAGTGACAGTTGCACTTTTGCAGTAGCTCCTGTTGGTAAAATAACATTCCGGATCGTTGAACGCGAGCCGAATAAACTGATCAAGTTTGCAACGACTAATTCACCTGTCCCTCTGTTCTTATGGATCCAATTGGTGCAGGCTGGCGAAAACGATACAAAAATGAAACTGACCGCCCGGGCAGAGTTAAATGCGTTTCTCAAACCAATGGTCTCAAAACCATTACAGGACGCGGTAGATAAAATCTCTACAGTACTGGCCGGTCTTCCTTATTAAAAGATTGATTATGGCTCAAAAGCTTTGGGAAAAAAACATACAGGTAGATAAAGAAGTAGAAGCATTCACTGTCGGTAAAGATCGTGAAATGGATATTTATTTAGCAAAATATGATGTGCTCGGCTCCATGGCGCATATCACTATGCTTGAAAGTATAGGATTGCTGACTAAGGCAGAACTTGCTCTCCTGCTGAACGAACTTAAAAAGATTTATCTCATTGCCGATAAGGGTGAATTTGTGATTGAAGATGGCGTTGAAGATGTGCATTCGCAGGTGGAACTCCTTTTAACCCGCAAATTAGGTGATGTTGGAAAGAAAATTCATAGCGGACGTTCCCGTAACGATCAGGTGCTGGTAGACTTAAAACTATTCACCCGTGCGGAAATCCGTACACTTACAGCATTAACAAAAGATCTGTTTGACGTTTTACTCCAACAAAGCGAACGTTATAAGGAAATTTTACTACCGGGGTATACGCATTTGCAGGTGGCTATGCCATCGTCTTTCGGACTGTGGTTCGGAGCTTACGCAGAAAGCCTTGCTGATGATTTGCAGCTCATGCAGGCCGCCTATAAAGTATGTAACCGCAATCCGCTCGGTTCCGGAGCAGGATACGGTTCGTCTTTTCCTTTAAACCGTCAAATGACTACCGAACTGTTAGGTTTTGACTCCATGAATTATAATGTGGTCTATGCCCAGATGGGAAGGGGGAAAATGGAACGCACCGTTGCTTTTGCCCTGGCGGGAATCGCAGCAACCCTATCCAGATTAGCTTTTGATGCCTGCCTGTTCAATAGTCAAAACTTTGGCTTCATCAAGTTGCCAGACCAGTTTACTACCGGTTCAAGCATTATGCCTCATAAAAAGAATCCGGATGTATTCGAACTAACCCGGGCAAAATGTAATAAACTACAAGGACTACCTCAACAAATCACCTTAATCTGCAACAATCTGCCATCCGGCTATTTCAGAGACTTGCAGATTATTAAAGAGCTATTTATTCCGGCATTCGATGAACTGAAGGACTGCCTTCGTATGGTTGCCCACATGATGCGCGAAGTAAAGGTGAAGCAAGACATTCTTCAGGACGACAAATACGGTCTACTCTTCAGTGTAGAAGAAGTAAACCGCCGTGTATTAGAAGGCACACCTTTTCGCGATGCCTATAAACAAGTCGGATTAGAAATAGAAGCAGGCAAGTTCTCTCCCGATAAAACCATCAATCACACACACGAAGGCAGCATAGGCAATCTATACAACGAAGCAATATCCGCCTTAATGCAAAATATCATCGATGGATTTTCGTTTGAAAAGATAGATTTTGCAGAAGATAAATTATTAGCAAATGAAAACTAATCGTCTCGCGTGTCTGATTTTCGCCCTATTCCTTTTGGCCTGTGGCAAAGATGAATATTCGGATATACCCAATGCTTATGTTAATCTGACATTAGATCTGACATTTGAAGACAGAGAATTAAATGCGATGATGGCACATAAGATCTACACAAAAGAAAATGTTAACACAAGCCAGCGAGAAGCTGTAGGCTTTGGAGGTGTGGTTGTATATCACAGTAGTTATACGCAAGGAGTTTTTCATGCATACGATATTGCCTGTCCACACGAGAGTAAACAAAACATTACAATCAATATAGAACCTTACTCCGGTACGGGTATGTGTCCTGTCTGCAAGAGTGTCTACGATCTTGAAACCGGTAGCCCAATATCAGGTCCAAGTTCAGAAAATCCAACAGGGAAACATTTACGAGCCTATAGAATCATATCTTCAGGTAATAAAATTCATATATCAAACTAAATTTGCAGTCAAAAGGTTTGGAAGAATCATAATTTTCCCTACCTTTGCACACGCAAAACGGAATAAAAAATGCGAAAGTAGCTCAGTTGGTAGAGCATAACCTTGCCAAGGTTAGGGTCGCGGGTTCGAATCCCGTCTTTCGCTCATCTTTTAAGGGAAAAGGATGCTCGGATGGTGGAATGGTAGACACGAAGGACTTAAAATCCTTTGGCTATTGCAGCTGTGCGGGTTCAAGTCCCGCTCCGAGTACTTTAAGAAACGCTAATGAGCTATATACAGCTTGTTAGCGTTTTTGCTTTATATATTTAGAAGCTGTTTTGAATTTTAGAAATCCCGGGTAGACCGGATAAAACAAATCAGTCAGAAAAATCCGGTTGCACTTTTCTTTACCCTATTTGTTATTAAATGTAAAAAAGCAGGCGACGGAGTGTTAAATAGAG
>DAIPZX010000274.1:0-3622 GCA_036781995.1 Massilibacteroides sp.
GGGAGGCTTTGTCAGACTTGACTGGGAACAGGCGCAAGAAATTATTGCTGCCGCAAATATCTATACCGTAAAGAAATATGGTCCTGACCGCATAGTTGGATTTACTCCGATACCTGCCTTTTCCATGGTCTCATACGCATCGGGTTCCCGTTATCTGAGCCTGATAGGGGGTACGATGCTTAGTTTTTATGATTTTTATTGCGACCTGCCTCCGGCTTCACCGCAAACATGGGGTGAGCAAACCGATGTTCCCGAGAGTGCTGATTGGTATAACTCTTCCTTTATCATGTTATGGGGATCGAATGTACCTGTCACCCGCACGCCCGATTCGCCGTTTCTTACGCAGGTAAGATATAAGGGCACGAAGGTCATTACGATATCGTCAGACTATAGCGATGCGACTAAATTTGCCGATATCTGGTTGAATCCGAAACAGGGTACGGATTCTGCTTTGGGAATGGCAATGGGGCATGTTATACTGAAAGAATTCTTTGTAGATAAGACAGTACCTTACTTTGACTCGTATGTCCGTAAATATTCAGACTTGCCGTTTCTTGTCAAAATAGAACCATACGAAGGAGGTTATCGTACAGGTATGATGCTCCGCGCGTCCGATTTCGCGGATAAACTGGGTATCGATAAACAAGCAGAATGGTATCCGGTACTGTTAGACGAAGTGACCGGAGAGAAAGTAATCCCCAACGGTTGCATCGGTTCGCGTTGGAATAATGAAGGTAAATGGAATCTTCGGAACGAAGACGTACGAACAGGCAAAGCATATACGCCTCTATTGTCTGTTATGGACAAAAAAGAAGAAATTATAGATGTCTCGTTTCCTTATTTTGGTGGAGAAGAATATAAAAATCCTCATTTCAATGCCTCTGATCATACAGATGTACAAATAAGGAAAGTACCCGTAATCAAATGTCAAACAGCCGAAGGAGAAGTCTTGTGTACTACGGTATTTGATGTGATGTTGGCTCATTATGGCGTTGAGAGAGGATTAAATGATTCGCAAGCAGCCAAAAATTATAACGACAATATACCTTATACACCCAAATGGCAAGAGCAAATAACAGGAGTTCCTGCCGAACGGGTCATTACGGTTGCCCGGCAATTTGCGGAAACAGCTGCCAAAACAGAAGGTAGGAGCATGATTATTATAGGAGCAGGGGTAAACCAATGGTATAATACCGATATGACATACCGGGCTGCCATGAATCTGCTTATCCTGTGCGGAACAGTGGGACAATCGGGTGGAGGATGGGCTCATTATGTAGGTCAGGAGAAGGTGCGCCCTCAATCCGGATGGGCTACGTTAGCATTTGCTTCCGACTGGATACGTCCGCCGCGCCACATGAATACAACCAGCTATTTTTATATGCACAGCGATCAGTGGCGTTATGAAAAAGTGAAGGTAAGCCATTTAATATCTCCACTTAGTAAAAAGGATGAATGGAGCAAACTCACGTTACTGGACTGTAATATAAAATCACAGCGCATGGGATGGCTTCCCGCCTCGCCGGAGTTTGATCGCAACCCATTACAACTATGCAAGGAAGCTGAAAAAGCGAATGTAGAGGTATCCGACTATGTGACCGATAAACTCCATACCGGCGAGCTGAACCTGGCTTCAGAAGACCTGGACGGAGAAGGAAACAGCCCGAAGAATCTTTTCGTCTGGCGTGCTAATCTGGTAGGTAGTAGTGCCAAAGGCGTCGAATACTTTATGAAGCATCTTCTGGGCGCACAGAATAGTGTGTTTGGAGAGGATCTGAAGAAGTCGGGCGAAAATCTTCCTGCGTATCAGAACTGGCACGATGAAGGAAGACAAGGCAAGCTTGATTTGATGGTTACAGTAGATTACCGGATGACTTCTTCTTCACTCCATTCGGATATTGTATTGCCTGCCGCCACCTGGTATGAAAAAAATGATATCAGCAGTACCGATATGCACCCCTTTCTGCACCCTTTCTCCAAAGCGGTAGACCCCGTTTGGGAATCCCGTACCGACTGGGATACATTCAAAGGTATAGCCGCTAAGTTCTCAGAACTATGCCAAGGGCATTTAGGGGTAGAGAAAGATGTGGTTATGCAACCGTTGATGCACGATTCGCCGGGCGAAATCTCCCAGCCTTTGTTTGTTGACGATTGGAAAGAAAGTGGAAACCGCCCTGTGCCCGGACAGAATTTTGGAAAATTGCTTGTTGTAGAACGTGATTATCCCAATACTTATAAGCGTTTTACTTCTTTAGGTCCGCTATTAGAAAAAGCAGGAATAACAGGAAAAGGTATTACATGGAAGTCCAATGAAGAATATGAGTTTCTGAAACAACTGAATGGTACCGTCCAAAGTGAAGGTGCGACAGCGGGAATGCCTGCTCTGGAAACAGATATTCATGCCATCGAATCTATTTTGTCTTTGGCTCCGGAAAGCAATGGTACGGTATCGAAGAAAGCATGGGCGGCATTAGAAAAGCCAACTGGGTTAGACCTGAAACACCTGACTGAAGAGGGTGGGGATACTCAAATTCGTTACGATGATCTTGTGGCACAGCCCCGGCGCGTACTTAATTCTCCTATATGGAGCGGAATAGAATCTCACGAGGTGAATTATACGTCAAACTATACCAATGTACACGAACTGATACCTTGGCGTACAGTCACGGGAAGACAGTCGTTTTATCAGGATCATCCCTGGATGCAGGCCTTTGGCGAAAGTCTGGTATGCTACAAGCCGCCTTTGTCCAAACAGGAAATAAACAATGTGAAAGAGCGGTTGCATATAACAGATGAAACCCTGACGCTTAATCTCATCACACCCCATAATAAGTGGTCTATCCACTCTTCCTGGAGCGATAATTTATTGATGCTTACGCTCGGACGCGGAGGCCCTGTTATTTGGGTCAGTGAAGCCGATGCCGCCAAAATAAACATCAAAGACAACGATTGGGTAGAAGTATTTAATGATAACGGTACAGCAAGCTGCCGGGCTATCGTTTCACAACGAATACCTGAAGGCGCTTTGATCATGTATCATAATCAGGAACGGACAGTCAATGTTCCTCTAAGCTCTATCACCGGTAATCGTGGAGGAATACATAATTCCATATCCCGCCTGTGCCCGAAACCCACTCACATGATAGGTGGATATGCTCAATTATCCTTCGGGTTGAATTATTATGGAACTATCGGCGCAAACCGGGATGAGTTTGTCATAATACGCAAATGTGAAAACGTTCTTTGGGAAGACGAAGATATGGAAGAAAGAAAGGAGGTAATGAAATGAGAATTCAGGCACAAGTGGCAATGGTATTGAGTTTGGACAAGTGTATCGGATGTCACACCTGTTCGGTTACCTGCAAAAATGTATGGACAAGCCGTAAGGGAATGGAATATGTTTGGTTTAATAATGTAGAGACCAAACCCGGACCGGGTTATCCGGTAGCATGGGAGAATCAGGATAAATACAAAGGAGGATGGACGCTGAAAAAGCGGAAACTACAATTATTGCAGGGTAATAACCTCAGCATTCTTTCAACGATTTTCGCGAATCCGCATTTGCCTGAAATGAAGGATTATTACGAACCCTTTACATTCGATTTTTCTAAACTATCCGGCA
>DAIPZX010000275.1:0-3608 GCA_036781995.1 Massilibacteroides sp.
TCGGCAAAGAAACGGGACTGTAAAAACAAGCCGGGAGAATATAAATTGGGCTTCTTATTCAGTTGGCTGTTTAGAATAAAAGCCGTAAATTTGCACCAATTTTTAAGAGCAAGATAAACTACGACAAAAATGAGTGAGAAATTTGCCGAATATTCGAAATTTGATTTATCGAATGTAAATAAAGAGGTGCTGAAAAAATGGCAGGAAGGTGATATCTTCCGTAAAAGCCTCGCTATCCGTGAAGGGCATCCTTCATTTGTGTTTTACGAAGGTCCGCCTTCAGCAAATGGTATGCCCGGTATTCACCATGTGATAGCTCGTTCGATTAAAGATATATTCTGCCGCTATAAAACAATGAAGGGTTTTCTGGTAGAACGAAAAGCAGGATGGGACACCCATGGACTGCCGGTAGAGCTTGGTGTGGAAAAGTCTTTAGGTATCACAAAGGAAGATATCGGCAAGAAGATTTCGGTAGCTGAATATAACGCTGCTTGTCGTAAGGACGTTATGAAATTCACCCGTGAATGGGAAGACCTGACCCAGAAGATGGGGTATTGGGTGGATATGGACGACCCTTATATAACGTATGATAATCGTTATATCGAAACTTTATGGTATTTGCTTAAAGAGCTTTATAATAAGGATTTACTATATAAAGGATATACTATTCAACCTTATTCTCCTGCTGCCGGAACGGGGCTGAGCACACACGAATTAAATCAGCCGGGCTGTTATCGTGATGTGAAAGATACCACCTGTACCGCGCAATTCCATATTGTGGATCCGAAGCCGGAAATGACAGGATTTGGAGACGCATATTTCCTGGCATGGACCACTACTCCCTGGACACTGCCTTCAAACACAGCTCTTTGCGTAGGTCCAAATATTACATATATAGCGGTACAGTCTTATAATCCCTATACAGGAGTGCCGATGACAGCGATTCTGGCAAAAAACCTGATGGATGTTTATTTCAATCCGAAAGCTGCCGAACTGGCGCTTGAGGATTATAAACAAGGAGATAAACTGGTGCCATTCAAGATTGTAGGCGAGTGGCAAGGTTCGGACTTGGTTGGTATGAAATATCAACAGTTAATACCCTGGGTAAATCCGGGTGAAGGGGCTTTCCGTGTGATTGCGGGAGACTTTGTCTCGACTGAAGACGGTACGGGAATTGTTCATATCGCGCCTACTTTTGGTGCGGATGACGACCGGGTGGCAAAAGCGAACGGCGTGCCTCCGTTGATGATGATCGACACGGATGGCAATAAACGTCCGATGGTAGATATGACCGGTAAATACTTTCTTTTACAGGATTTGGATGCCGATTTCAAGAATACAGCTGTTGATGTGCCTTTATATGGCGATTTTGCCGGTCGTTTTGTGAAGAACGCATACGATCCGAATCTGACAGAAACGGATGAAACGCTGGACGTAAGTCTTTGCATCATGCTGAAACAGCAGAATTTAGTGTTCCGTATCGAGAAACATGTACACAACTATCCGCATTGCTGGCGTACAGACAAACCGGTATTGTATTATCCGTTAGACAGCTGGTTTATTCGTACCACGGCTTGTCGCGAACGTATGATCGAATTGAATAATACGATCAACTGGAAGCCTCAAAGTACCGGTACGGGTCGTTTCGGAAAATGGTTGGAAAACCTGCAGGACTGGAATTTAAGCCGCAGCCGTTACTGGGGTACTCCGCTACCGATCTGGAGAACAGAAGACGGGGTGGAAGAAACATGTATCGGTTCGGTAGAAGAATTATATAATGAAATCGAAAAAGCGGTTAAAGCCGGCTTAATGGAATCAAATCCATACAATGGCTTTAAATCCGGACTTTATACGCAGGAAAACTACGATAAGATAGACCTGCACCGCCCGTATGTAGATGATATCATTCTGCTTTCAGAAAGCGGCAAGCCGATGAAGCGCGAAACAGACCTGATTGATGTCTGGTTTGATTCGGGCGCAATGCCTTATGCGCAAATTCATTACCCGTTTGAGAATAAAGAATTGCTGGATAACGGAACTGTATTCCCGGCTGACTTCATTGCGGAAGGAGTCGATCAAACGCGTGGTTGGTTCTTTACACTCCATGCGATAGCTACGATGGTATTTGATAGTGTTTCGTATAAAACCGTGGTATCCAATGGACTGGTTCTTGATAAGAACGGAAATAAGATGTCTAAACGCCTGGGTAATGCGATTGATCCATTCTCGACAATCGAACAGCACGGATCAGACCCGTTGCGTTGGTATATGATTACGAACGCTTCCCCATGGGATAATATCAAGTTTGACGTTGAAGGAATGGAGGAAGTGCGCCGTAAATTCTTCGGTACGCTTTATAATACATACTCTTTCTTCTCGCTTTACGCAAATGTGGATAACTTCACCTATGCGGAAGCTGATATTGAGTTTAGTCAACGTCCGGAAATTGATCGTTGGATATTATCACTTCTGAACACGTTGGTGAAAAACGTAGATAGTTATTACGATACCTACGAACCTACACGTGCCGGACGTGCGATTTCAGACTTTGTGAACGACAACCTGAGTAACTGGTATGTTCGTCTGAACCGTCGCCGTTTTTGGGGTGGGGGAATGACTGCTGATAAACTATCCGCTTATCAGACATTGTATACCTGCTTAGAAACAGTGGCTAAGTTAATGGCACCGATTGCTCCTTTCTATGCAGATCAGTTATTCTCTGACCTGATTGCTGTGACAAAGCGTGAAACTGTAGAATCGGTTCATTTATCGGATTTCCCGGAATATGATGAAGCGTTGATCAACAAAGCACTTGAAGAGCAAATGAAGATCGCCCAAGATATATCTTCCATGATTCTGGCTTTGAGGCGTAAGGTAAATATCAAAGTGCGCCAACCGCTGCAAACCATCATGGTTCCGGTTGTGGATCAGCATCAGCAAGACAGTATCGAAGCGGTAAAAGCCTTGATATTAGGTGAAGTGAACGTGAAAGAACTGAATTTTGTCGATAATGCTGCCGGCATCTTAGTGAAGAAAATAAAACCGGATTTCAAAAAACTGGGTCCTCGTTACGGAAAGATAATGAAACAATTAGCCGTGGCTATTCAAGGGATGACTCAGGAAGATATACAAACATTTGAAAAAACGGGAAGCTTTGCATTGAACATTGACGGACAGGAAGCTGTTCTTACTCTTCAAGATGTTGAAATCATATCGGAAGATATCCCGGGTTGGCTGGTCGCCAACGAAGGGCGTCTGACTGTGGCTCTGGATATAACCGTGACGGAAGAGCTGCATAAGGAAGGCTTAGCCCGTGAATTAGTAAACCGTATTCAGAACCTCCGTAAGAGTAACGGATATGATATAACCGATAAAATCTCGGTACAGATACTGTCATTTGAACAAACAGATGCTGCTATCCGGGATTATCACGACTATATTGCCAATCAGGTGTTGGCTGCTTCTGTGGAAATTGTCGACGTAATGAGCGACCCGGTACATCTGGACTTTGAAGAATATCAATTATCTGTTAAGATTGAAAAGATTTGATATGTTATAAAAAAGAAAACTCTTTTGTAGGATTCTATTTAATATACGTATCTTTGGTG
>DAIPZX010000276.1:0-3605 GCA_036781995.1 Massilibacteroides sp.
GACACAAGGATTTTCAGTCCTTTGCTCTACCAACTGAGCTATGGCACCTTGTTTTAACGGGTGCAAAGATACGGTATCTTTTTAAATCCGCAAGAAAACTTTGGTTTTTTTGCTGTTTTATTTCAGATTGATCCAGCCTTGTGCTTTTATTTCGACTTCGCCTCCGTCTCGACCTACCAGGTAGTTGCCTAATGAGGCTTTTGTTATATGGCCTATCACTTTGATGCCTTTCAGGGCCGAAACTTGTTCGTGCTGTGAAAGGGGGACTGTAAACAGGAGTTCGTAATCGTCGCCTCCGTTTAGCGCAGCTGTGGTCAGGCTCATGTTGAATTCTTCTGCCATTGCGGCGGTCTGGAAATCGATCGGCAGACGGTCTTCGTAAATCTGACAGCCCACGTTGCTTTCTTTGGCTAAATGCAATACTTCGGAGGCTAAGCCATCGGAGATATCAATCATGGAGGTCGGCTTTATACCGTTCTTTTCTAATTCGTCTATGATGTCTTTACGGGCTTCCGGTTTCAACTGGCGTTCTAACAGATATTCTTTCCCTGAAAAATCCGGGGCAAAGTCCTTCTCGCCTTTATAAACCTGCTTTTCACGCTCCAGCAACTGCAAACCCATATAAGCGGCTCCTAAATCACCGGAAACACAGATCAGGTCGGTTTCTTTGGCTCCGTTCCGATAGACTTCTTTTCCTTTCTCTACCTCTCCTACGCAAGTAACGCTGATGGTAAATCCGGTCAGTGAGGCCGAGGTATCTCCTCCTACCAGGTCGACGCCATAGATTTCACAGGCCAGCTTCAGCCCTTCATAAAAAGAGTCAAGATCTTCTACCGAAAATCGTTTGGATATCCCCAAAGAAACCGTGATTTGTTTGGGCCGTCCATTCATGGCATATATATCGGAAAAGTTCACTATGGCTGATTTATACCCTAAATGTTTCAGCGGGACATACATCAGGTCGAAATGAACTCCTTCCATTAACAGGTCGGTAGAGACGAGTACCAGCTTATCTTTATATTCCAGAACGGCCGCATCGTCTCCTACTCCTTTCAGGCTGCTTGGGTTTTTAAGTTCTATTTTATCGGTCAGATGGCGAATTAATCCGAATTCGCCTAATGTTGAGATTTCAGTTTTGCTCATTTTTTATTTTTAAACGATTTTCACGTTGGAAAGAGATGATATGTTTGTTAATCATTTCTTCAAATTCTTTTTTACTGCGCGTACAAAAGTCTATCGTGATGGGCAGATAATACATTAACCGGCGAATGTTCTCCGGTATATCATCATACATGCTTCTGAAACGTGCGGCGTCTTTTTCCGTAACCATAATCACTTTGCCCAAAGAAGCTATATCTTCAAACGTTTTTTCGATATGTGCTATGTCTTGCTTGTCGAAAAAGTGATGGTCCGGATAAATCAATGGAATTACATGCGAAGTATATCTTTCCATCTCTTGTATAAATCCATCCGGAGAAGCGATGCCGGCAATCAACAATACCGAATCATCCTTGCGAATATCCAATAAAGACCAAGGTTCTGCCTCTCCGGAAAAGACAGGCTTCATTTCGCCATACACTATAGACGTAAAAAACACGATCTGATGGGCTGTCAGATACATGTTTTTTTCGATTATCCTGTATTCAATCGGTTTTATATCTTTACAACATTTTGTTACGACTACCGAGTCTGCCCGGTGAATACTGTACTTGCTTTCGCGCAATCGCCCCCGGGGAAGTAATCTGTCCAGATAAAAAGGACGGGAATATTCTGTGAGGACAATCGAAAAAGAAGGCGTTACATATCGGTGCTGAAAAGCATCATCCAGCAGAATCACAGCCGGCGGGTCCGGCAAAGCCAGCAAACACCGGATTCCATTTCTCCTGTCGGCATCTACGGCAACTAATATATCCGGATATTTGGTATAAATCTGATAAGGTTCATCCCCTATATCGTAACCGGTACTTTCGGGGCTTGCCAATATAAATCCTTCACTCTTTCGTTTATAACCGCGGCTTAGTACGGCAATCTTGTATTTCTTCCTTAGCAAACGAATTAAGAATTCAGTATGGGGAGTCTTGCCGGTACCGCCTACCGCCAGATTACCCACACAAATCACCGGCACCGGAAACTGCTCTGACGGCAAAAATCCCCAGTCAAAAAACTTATTTCTCAGCCCTACTCCTATTCCATATAAGAGAGAAAGCGGAGACAATAAATAATTTAATTTTCCGGCATCTATCATGGTAATTCTCATGAATTTGCAGACAAAGATAAAGAACTTATTTCACTGATCAGCCTTTTTACCTATAATTTCCATAAGGACTCCCCGAATCTCGCCGTCAGCAGCCTTTATTTCTTTTAGTTTTTTCTTTCCCGCGTCAGACAAGACAAAATACATCTGCCTTTTATCTTCTTTCCCCAACCGTCTTTCGATAAAGCCTTTTTCCTCTACCGAACGAATCACTTTCGAGGCATTAGAATTAGTCAGACCCAAGTTCACAGCGATCTCACTCGACGAATACATGACAGAGCATAACGTACACAAAAGCATGCCTTCGTTCAAACAAAGGTCATGCTTTTGCAAAAAGTCTAACTCAAATTCCCTTATGGTACGATATATATCCCTCAGAGCACATAGCGCATTATCCACCTTCATCTTCAATCTTATTTATTTAATAAAACTGAATCGATAGCTTCTTTTAAGGTAGCTTTCGGCAATGCCCCCTGAGCCATTTGCGGATCTCCCTTCAGCGGAACAAACAGCAAGGTAGGAATACTGCGTATACCAAAAGCGGCCGCCAACTCCCGCTCTTTCTCCGTATCGATTTTGTAGATATAAATTTCGCCGTCATATTCTGACGCAAGTTCTTCCAGAACAGGCGCAATCGCTTTACACGGTCCACACCAGTCTGCATAAAAATCAATTACGGCAGGCTTATCGCCTAAATAGTTCCATTCCGTGGGATTTGTTTCATAATTGGCCACTTTTGCCAAAAAATCCGCTTTCGTCAATTTTATTGTTTTCACCACAACCTCCTTCTTTTCTGATTGTTTTGCCTCTGCCTTTTCCTTTGCCTGCATGTTGCAAGACATTCCGACAAGCGACATCAACAAAACGCCATACATTAATTGTTTCATTACTTTAATTCTTTTCGTTATTAACCGAACGTTCAATTCTTCAACGACACAAAGGTATACATATTTTCCATAGGAACAAATCAAACATAGAAATAGTCTATTGATTGATTGATAAATTAGATTAAATAGGCGTATTTGTATCTAAAAATGATTCGTAAAAGTCAAAACAGCTTCTTATATTTGTCTCCGGATAGCGTAAAAAACAAGATGCATAATGTAGATCAAACACAATTCATTGATTTTGAGTCTCTCTATAAACAATATTATAAAAGGGCTTTCTTTTTTACAAAATCTTATGTGCACAACGAGTTCGTAGCTGAAGACATCGTTTCCGAATCCTTGATAAAAACATGGGAGCAAGTGCGAAAGAAACAAATAAGATCGGTAGAAGCTCTTCTTTTGACCATACTTAAGCATAAGGCGCTTGACTATCTTAAGCATGAGGCGATCAAAGAAAACGCGCT
>DAIPZX010000277.1:0-3602 GCA_036781995.1 Massilibacteroides sp.
TCTTCCTCAAATTCATTATCTTTAATGATTTTAAAAGAGACCGGAGAAGTCATAAAATCTTGTCCTTTTTTGGTAATTTTTAGCAACCCGTAGTTTTCGATGTCTTTTTCAAGATAACCTCCAATAAGAGCTTGCCGTATCACAGCATTCCATGTCTTTTCATCCTCATCCTGACCTGTTCCGAACATTTCGAGTTCGTTATGTTTAAAAGACTGTATTTCTGCCGTTTCGTTCCCAACCAGGACATTTACAACATATTCAGCCTTTACTTTTTCTTTTAGCGCACTTATAACTTCCAGTACTGCGCTTAATAATTCTTTCGCTTCCACTTGCTTTTTAGGGTTCAAACAATTATCACAACAACCACAATTTTCTTCTAAGTATTTTTCTCCAAAATAATGCAGCAAAACCTTTCTGCGACATACAGCGGTTTCTGCATAAGCAGCAGTTTCCAATAACAACTGCCTGCCTATTTCCTGCTCTGCAACAGGCTTACCTTGCATAAATTTTTCCAGTTTCTGCAAGTCTTTATAAGCATAAAAAGCGATACATTGTCCTTCTCCGCCGTCTCTCCCGGCACGTCCTGTTTCCTGATAGTAACCTTCTAGACTTTTAGGAATGTCATAATGAATAACATAACGTACATCGGGCTTATCAATCCCCATACCAAAAGCAATAGTTGCCACAATTACGTCAACTTGTTCCATCAAAAAGGCATCCTGATTGGCCGTTCTTGTTACTGAATCCATTCCGGCGTGATAGGATAATGCTTTAATTCCATTAGCCTGAAGGATATCGGCAAACTCTTCTACCTTTTTACGGCTCAAACAGTAAATTATACCGGACTTTCCCTCATTAGCCTTAATGTACTTAATAATCTCCCTGTCAATATTCGTATCTTTCTGACGGATTTCATAATAAAGATTTGGTCGGTTAAAAGATGACTTAAAGACTGTTGCATCATTCATCCCCAGATTTTTCTGGATGTCATGTTGCACTTTAGGCGTGGCCGTAGCTGTCAAAGCGATTACCGGCCGCTTACTTATGCTACTGATTATCGGACGGATTCGTCGATATTCAGGTCGGAAATCATGTCCCCACTCAGAAATACAATGTGCTTCATCAACTGCATAAAAAGAGATATTAATATGCCTTAAAAACTCAACGTTTTCCTCTTTCGTCAGCGATTCCGGAGCTACATACAACAACTTTGTCCGCCCACTTAATATATCACTTTTCACTTGCTCTATCGCTGCTCTGTTTAACGAAGAGTTAATAAAATGTGCCACACCATCTTCTTCACTGAAATTACGCATTGCATCTACCTGATTTTTCATCAAAGCAATCAATGGAGACACAACAATTGCCGTTCCCTCCATTAACAGGGAGGGTAATTGGTAACAAAGGGATTTTCCCCCTCCGGTAGGCATCAAAACAAAAGTATCTTTTCCATCCAAGACATTCTGTATGATCGCTTTTTGAGTTCCTTTGAAGGTACCAAAACCAAAATGAGTCTTCAAGGCCTCAGTTAACACATCACTCTTTGCCATACTTAGTTATTTATCAGTCTCAACAAATCCTAAGCTGTTTGCAAACGGCTAACATCTGATTTTTCAAATTTCTCTTTCGCATAAGCCAAAGAAACATGAAGCGTTTTAGTCTTTCCGGATGGCATGGCAAACATGGCATCCATCATTATAGCCTCTACAATAGACCGAAGACCGCGTGCACCCAGTTTAAATTCCATAGCTTTATCTACTATATACTCATAGACATCCTCATCAAAAGACAACTCAATTCCATCCATTTCAAACAATTTCAAATATTGTTTAACAATCGAGTTTTTAGGTTCTGTTAATATATTCCGTAAAGTTAATCTATCCAATGGGTTAAGGTAAGTAAGAATTGGCAAACGACCAATTATTTCCGGTATAAGCCCAAAAGACTTCAAATCAGCAGGTGTAATATATTTCAGCAAATTATTCCGGTCAAGAACACTAACCTCTTTAGTTGCAGAATATCCTACAACGCGTGTATTCAATCTCTGAGCTATTTTCTTTTCAATTCCATCAAAGGCTCCGCCGCATACAAACAAAATATTTTTTGTATCAACAGCAATCATCTTCTGATCCGGATGCTTTCTACCTCCCTGTGGAGGAACGTTTACAATCGATCCTTCCAACAATTTAAGCAACCCCTGCTGCACACCCTCTCCACTCACATCACGGGTGATAGAGGGGTTGTCGCTTTTACGGGCAATCTTGTCGATTTCATCAATAAACACAATTCCGCGCTGAGCCGACTCCACATTATAGTCAGATGCCTGCAATAAGCGAGTCAGAATACTTTCTATATCTTCGCCAACATAGCCGGCTTCGGTTAATACCGTTGCATCAACAATGGCAAACGGAACTTCTAATAATTTAGCGATAGTACGAGCCAGTAAAGTTTTCCCCGTACCGGTTGCTCCAACCATGATAATATTGGACTTCTCAATTTCAACATCATCCTTGGCTACTCGCTGAAGTAAACGTTTATAATGATTATACACCGAAACAGACAAATATCGTTTAGCATCATCCTGACCAATAACGTATTGATCAAGAAAAGCCTTAATTTCCTTTGGTTTAGGAAGTTCTTTTCTGGTAAGACCAAACGGGCTTTTTTTAGCCTCCGTCTGCTCTTTCACTATTTCATAAGCCTGTTGTGCACAGTCATTACATATAGCACCTGATATTCCATTTATCAGTAGATCTACATCTTTGCTATTTCTACCGCAAAAGGTACATGAATCACCTGTCCTGGCCATATATTTCCTTAATAAATTTACAATATATTACTTACGAGTAAGGATATCATCAATCATACCATAGTCTTTTGCTTCTTGCGAAGTCATCCAGTAATCTCGGTCACTATCTTTTTCTACTTCTTCAAAAGATTTTCCGGAATGATTGGAAATAATGGTATAAAGTTCTTTTTTTACTTTCAATATTTCACGAGCTGCAATCTCAATATCAGAAGCTTGTCCCTGTGTGCCGCCTAAAGGCTGATGTATCATCACACGAGAATGCTGTAGAGCGAAACGCTTACCTTTCTCTCCTGCAACCAGCAGAACAGAAGCCATTGAGGCGGCAATTCCTGTACAAATAGTGGACACACTACTTCCGATAAACTGCATTGTGTCATATATGCCATAACCGGCATACACGGAACCACCCGGAGAATTGATATAAATAGAAATATCTTTTCCAGGATCACTTGAATCAAGATATAACAATTGAGCCTGAATCACATTAGCCGTATAATCGTCAATCTGCGTTCCTAAAAAGATGATACGATCCATCATCAAACGGGAGAACACATCCATCTGCGCCACATTCAACTGACGCTCTTCTATAATCGTAGGAGAAATATAACTGCTACTGATGTTCATGTAACTATCCAAAGCAGTGCCGCTCATCCTTAAATGCTTCGTAGCATATTTTCTGAAATCTTCCATAATTCTATTCTTCTGTATTTTCTGAGACACAAAAAGAGAACTCTCTCTTTTCTTAACAATAAAACAAAGTTATAAATAAATTTCTGAAAGAAACAAACTTATC
>DAIPZX010000278.1:0-3596 GCA_036781995.1 Massilibacteroides sp.
TAAATGGGCAATAAAAAAAAACCTCCCGAAAAATCAGGAGGCTTTCTTTTTTTTATATCGCACAAAGCGTTGTCTTATTCCAGATAAGTATAGCCATACAATCCTGAACGGTAGTTAGACAAGAACTCCCTACCCTCTTCCACCGAGATAACTCCGGCTTTCATAGAGGCTGTAACCCAAGACTCAACGGTTCTCACCAATTTCTTTGGACTATACTGTACGTAATCCAACACATCGGCTATTGTTTCCCCGTCAATTACTTGTTCAATCTTATAATTTTCCTCATTTACCGCGATGTGAACCGCGTTTGTATCTCCGAAAAGATTATGCAGGTCGCCCAGAATTTCCTGATAAGCCCCAACTAAGAAGACGCCCATATAATACGGTTCTTTACTCTTCAACGGATGTACAGGCAGATGGTAAGCGTAATTCCGGGAATTAATGAAGTTGTCGATCTTACCATCCGAGTCGCAGGTTATATCCTGCAAGGTAGCTGTATTAGAAGGCTTTTCATCCAACCGGCTGATCGGCATAATCGGGAATACCTGATCTATTGCCCAGGAATCCGGCAGGGACTGGAAGAGAGAGAAGTTACAGAAGTATTTATCCGGCAGCATTTTGGAAATCTTCCGCAATTCTTCCGGTGCATGCTTCATTTCAGAAGCTATTTTAAACACTTCACGGGCTATAGACCAATACAAGCGCTCTACCTGCGCTCTTGTTACCAGATCTAACATTCCCAAACTGAATAAATCCAACGCTTCTTCCCTGATCTGCTGGGCGTCATGCCAGGTCTCGATTAAACGAGGCTGATTCATTTCATCCCACAGCTTATATAACTCACAAACTAATTCATGTGAATTTTCAGGTAATTCCTGCTCTTCATTCCATTCGGGCAAAGTAGTTGTTTCCAATACTTCGAAAATAAGAACCGAATGATGCGCGGTCAGCGATCGCCCGGATTCTGTTATAATGTTAGGTTGAGGTATCTCGTTCTTTATACAGGCATCAACTAAGGAAGAAATAGAATCGTTCACATATTCCTGTATAGAATAGTTCATGCTACTTTCACTACCGGAAGAACGGGTGCCGTCATAATCAACACCTAAACCGCCACCTATATCTACAAATTCTACGTTATACCCCATTGTACGAAGTTGTACATAAAACTGGGAAGCCTCACGCAGCGCATTCTTAATACGGCGTATTTTTGTTATCTGGCTACCTATATGGAAATGGATCAGGCGCAGACAGTTTTCCATCTTATTTTTCCGAAGAAAATCCAATGCTTCCAATAATTCGCTGGAAGAAAGACCAAATTTACTCACATCTCCTCCGGATTCTTCCCATTTTCCACTACCGGAACTGGCTAATTTAATACGGATACCGATATTGGGACTTATCTTCAGTTTTTTAGATAGTTCGGCAACGAGTTTTAACTCGTTCATTTTTTCCACTACAATGAAAATACGTTTACCCATCTTCTGCGCAAGGAGCGCCAACTGAATATAGGCCTCATCTTTATATCCATTACAGATAATTAATGAGTCATTACTGGTGTTTATCGCTAAAACAGCATGTAGTTCGGGTTTAGAACCTGCTTCAAGCCCGATATTAAACTTTTTACCGTGACTTACGATTTCTTCCACCACCTGGCGCATCTGATTAACTTTAATCGGATAGATTATAAAATTCTGAGCCGAATAGTTATATTCCTTTGCAGCCACTTTAAAACAATTCGAAATTTTCTCAATCCTGTTATCCAGAATATCTGAAAAACGAACAAGAAGAGGAGCAGATACGTCACGTAAAGTCAGCTCGTCCATTAATTCTTTTAAATCAACAGGAGCTGAACCTTTTTTAGGGGTAACGACAATATGCCCCTTTTCATTAATAGAAAAATAATCCAATCCCCAGCCGTATATGTTATAAAGCTCGGCCGAGTCTTCAATTCGCCATTTTCTCATTATCTTAAACTGTAAACTAATTATAAATTAGTGCGAAATTAATAATAAACCTAATAAATCTGTTTGCTATTCATTTATTATTTTCATTATCCCAGAATAATAGATCCTTTTTAACACAATATGCCTTATACAGAAGTTTGTTTTATCTTTACCGGACGATTAAACGATAAAACGATGTATTCAACAAACCGCACATCAATCAGCAAAATAATTCCAACAATAACCCGGATTCGTTTATTAGCAGCATGGAGTGTGGTTATTCTCTTTTCAATCTGGGGAAACGCTATTTTGGGCGATTCAATTCAGGCGTCATCTGCTGTTTTTGCTTTTATCATTCTGTTGATTACCATTATTGCGGCTGCTTTTGGCGTGGTGAGAGAGGCAGACAAACTGGCTCATAAGTTAGGCGAGCCTTATGGAACATTGATCTTAACCTTGTCTGTTGTTACGATCGAGGTTATTCTTATCGCGGCGGTCATGACAGGACCGGGTGAGTCTCCGACTATTGGTAAAGACTCCATATTCTCGGTCATGATGATCATCATGAATCTGGTGATAGGCTTATGTCTTCTGGTGGGAGGACTTAACTATGGCGAACAGGAATATAATGCGCAAGGCACGATGTCATACATTGCCATGATCATTATGTTGGGCGGGCTTTCGATGCTACTGCCCAACGTTGTTGAAGGTTCGGGAAACGGCATATTCAGCGCGATGCAGGCAATTATACTTGCCGTATTGATCGCGGCACTTTATGCTTTCTTCCTCTTCTTCCAGATCAAAACCTATAGCCACCTGTATGTACAACCACCCAAAGGTAAAATGAGTATTCCTTTTGCCGAAAAACAGACTGTCGTTTTACCTCAAAAAGCAGCAACCGAACAGTCGGCAGGTGATAAAAAAGAAATCATCGTCCGCTCTGTGGTGCTTGTCGCTATGATATTGCCGATCGTATTGCTTTCTCACAGCATGGCGATAGTGGTAGATTTTGGTATTAGCGCAGCTAATCTTCCGGTTTCATTAGGTGGGGTTTTAATTGCGATTATCGTATTTACACCGGAATCCATGACTGCTATAAAAGCGGCTTACCACAATGAATCCCAACGGGTGATTAATTTGTGTCATGGAGCTTTTGTATCGACTGTTGGATTGACTGCCCCTGCCGTACTGGTTATTGGTCTGTTAACAAACAAGACCGTTCAGTTCGGACTAACACCAACCGAAACAGTCCTGTTCGTTATTACCTTATTATTAAGTATAACTACTTTCTTAGGCAAACGCACCACCCCCATGACAGGCATAATGCATCTGACCTTATTCATGATATTTGTCATGCTTGTGTTTAATCCGTGATTAAACACAGGGCAAACGCATTCAAATAGTATCAAAATAGTATCGTCATCCTATGTTTGCAGTCGACTGCGGCCTAAATCGAAAATATCATATTGGTAGCAAATTAGTTCGTTTCGTGTTAAAACGAAAACAAATCAAATACAGTCGATTTAACAACGTTTTAACATACCGGTGGATACCTACCTCCATTTTGAGACAGGGTGCGATAAAATCGCTTTAATCGACCTTTTACGGGGTATGCGTTTTTTTGATTTCCGAAAAAATGGCAGTTTTATG
>DAIPZX010000279.1:0-3584 GCA_036781995.1 Massilibacteroides sp.
GTTTTTCAAGACCGTATCCTTTTTTTCTGTCTTCAAGTCTGAGCAGATAAGCAACAAATACAGCCAGCACGCCAAAACATGTAAAGATTACCATAGGCAACGTATAATCGTAAGGCGATGCCGGATTGTTTGTTTTGCAGTATGCTTCCAACACCCAACCAATCAGCAGAGGAACTAACATAAGTCCGATATTCTGTACCCAGAAAATGAGGGCATAAGCTGTTCCCAGTTGTCTTTCAGGAATGATTTTTGGCACAGAAGGCCACATAGCACTCGGAACCAAAGAGAAGGCGATGCCTAAAACAATCATAATAATCGTAGCAAACCACCATACATTCAGAATCGGTAAAGAGAAAAGAAGATGAACGATAATTAAAAGGAAAGCACCGATCATCATAATCGTTGCGCCTCGTCCTTTTTTATCATAAATACCTCCGAACAGCGGGGTCAGCAGAATGGTGCCAAAGGGTAATAACGCCGGGATTATTCCTGCGAGCTCCATGTCAACATGATACTTGATTTCCATCAATTGTGTAGCATATTTCAAGAATGGGAATACGGCGGAATAAAATAAAACGCATAAGATAGCAATCAGCCAGAAGCCTTTGTTTTTAATGATAAAGATAATATCCGCAAACTTGAAAGAGTCTTCTTCGTTGACTTCTGTTTGTCCGATAGAGGCGTCTAATTTGCGGTCCATCACACAGAATAAGAGGAATGACAAAAGTCCGATGCAAAGCAGTACCAACGCCAATAAGATAGGTGCGGAAATACTGCTGAAGTGCTTAGCCACAGGAACCGTAATAGACATAGCCAAGGCTGTTCCTATACGTGCCATAGCCATTTCCAAACCCATAGCCATTGCGATCTCATGTCCCTTAAACCAACGGGCGATAATTTTGGAAACCGTAATCCCGGCAGTCTCTACACCCACTCCGAAAATGGCAAACCCAATAGCAGCCGTCAGCACACGTGAACTTATTCCGAACACTTCTCCTTCATGCGTAAAGAAGGAAGAAACGGCATAATACTTTATGAAACAGCCTGCCAACATGAAGACGCATCCTAAAATACCGGCGAATCGTGGTCCCTTTTTATCCAAAATGATACCACTGATGATAAGCATAAACAGGAATACATTAAACCAACCATAAGCGCTGGTGAAAAAGCCATAGTCAGAACTGCTCCATCCGAACTCCTGTTCTAACATGGTTTTCATGGGTGCCATTACATCCGTCAGGAAGTAAGCACACAACATCGTTAACGATACGATTGCCAGTACGCTCCATCGGGCTACAGGCGAATCATTCAACTTCTTTTGTATGATCTCAGTCATAATCTATTATTTATTTAAGTTATTTGAATTGCTGAATAAAGGAATTGCATCCGCAACAATAAAACTACTTCCTCCGATAAAAACCAAATCTTCCGGATGCGCTTCTGCAAGAACAGCCTGTACGGCTTTTTCTACCGTAGGATAGATTGAACCCTTTAGCTGATGTTTTTCTGCCATCGCCGCAAATAGATCAGCCGGCATGGCACGTTGGATGGATGCTTCTGTAAAGTAATAGATCGCATCTTTCGGCATGAGGCTTAATACCCCGTTAATATCTTTATCATTGACCATGCCTACTACCATGCGCAGGTTTGAATGATTTTTTTGCTTTTCTTTTAACTGAACAGAAAGATATTCCCAGGCACCGATATTATGTCCGGTGTCACAAATAACAAGCGGAGATTCTTTTACTGTTTGCCAGCGTCCCATCAACCCCGTCATTTCTTCTACGTATAAGAACCCTTGCAAAACAGCATCCCGTGTGATCTTTATTCCCGAATCAGTTAATCGTCTGACGGCTGTTAGTACCGTCCGGGTATTATGTATCTGAGCTGATCCATCTAATTCTCCGGTCAAAAGCCCGAAGTCTCTTGTAGGATACTGCCATTTAGTGATGGCGATTTCAGGTTCTTCTTCAAATACATCCTCTTTTTCTGCAAAGAATATGGGTGCGTTTTCTTGCTTTGCTTTTTCGATAAATACCCGCTCAATATCTTTATTTCCACTTTCTCCGATTACAACCGGAACGCCGGCTTTAATAATTCCTGCTTTCTCAAAAGCAATGGCCTCAAGTGTTTTTCCGAGATACTGCGTATGGTCAAGACTGATATTGGTAATAATGCTTAGCTCCGGCGTAATGATGTTTGTGCTGTCTAACCGACCTCCCAAACCAACTTCTATAATTGCAATATCTACCTTTTCCGAACGGAAGTAATCAAAGGCAAGCGAGGAGGTAAGTTCAAAAAAAGAAGGCTGGAGTGATTCGAAGAAAGGACGGTGGCGTGCTATAAAATCAACCACGTATTCCTTACTGATCATCTCCCCATTTACCCGGATACGTTCTCTGAAATCAACTAAATGAGGGGATGTGTAGAGTCCTGTTTTATATCCGCTTGCCTGTAATATAGCAGCTAATAAATGACTGGTAGAGCCTTTCCCGTTTGTTCCGGCAACATGTATTGTCTTATAGGAATGATGCGGAAAATCCAAGTATTTGTCTAACGCTATACTGGTACCTAATCCCGGTTTGTAGGCGTCTCCGCCGATATGTTGAAAGACTGGAATACTGGTATATAAGTAATGCAGCGTTTCTTCGTAAGTCATGTTTTTATTTTTGTTTTCACAAAAATAGATAAAAAAGCCGTAGCGATAAAAATATTCGCTACGGCTTTTGTCTATTCTACTTACTGAATTTTCAGAAAGTAGCGTTTATTAACACAGGGAAATGATCTGAAGCAAACCGACCGTATTGACTGTCGGTTAATACGCCGTATTTGTTTACAGTAACATCTGCCGATACAAAAATGTAATCGATACGATTTTTCATCGGAGCGTCAAACTTATAAGCTGTAAATGTGCCCTCAGGTCCATAAGTCGGCTGGCGGGAAACTTTCTTCGAATCGTTAAGCAGACCATCGGCATACAGTATTTGTATGGGTTCGTCGTCCGGTTTGGCATTAAAGTCGCCTGTACAGAAGAACGTGGACGTACCTACTATTTCCTTCATCTTTTTCAGCAGAAGCTTGGAGGATTCTCTACGCGCTACTTTGCCCTCATGATCATAATGAGAGTTAAAGAAATAGAACTCTTTTCCGCTTACCGTATCCTGAAATTTTCCCCAGGAACAAATCCGGTTACAGCATACCGCATCCCATCCTTTACCCGGTACGTCAGGTGTTTCCGAATACCAGAAGTTACCACTATCCAATACTTTGAAACGGTTTTTGTCATAGATAATGGCAGAGTGTTCGCCGGCATCCTCGCCATCATCACGTCCAACGCCGATGTAGGCATAATTCCCGGTTTCCAAAATACCATCCAACTGATGTTTAAATCCTTCCTGCGTTCCGAAAATATCAAACTCATGATACAGAAGCAATGACTTAACCATTTCTTTGCGGTTCGGCCAGGCATTTTCCTTATCATTGGGCGTATCCATACGGAGATTGAAAGTGCCAACGTTGATATTTGCTTTCTGTTGGCTATACACGGAAACGCATAGAAAAGAAAGAAAAATAATTAAAACTTT
>DAIPZX010000280.1:0-3574 GCA_036781995.1 Massilibacteroides sp.
TTTGTTGGGCTGCCCAGGCTGCTTTATATCATCATTACAAGGTGCCAAAGTATGATCTGTCAAGCAAAATGTTCGGTGTGTTCAAACATACTGTTTCTGATCCTTCCTTGCCGATATTCAGGGGGTTTGACGATGTTTTTTTTGTTCCTCACAGCCGCCATACGGAGGTGAAGAAAGAAGATATTCTCCGCATACCCGAATTGAAATTGATTTCGGAAAGCGAAGATTCGGGCGTCTATATGGTGATGAGTCGCGGGGGGCGTGAATTTTATATTACGGGACATTCCGAATATGCTCCGAATACGCTTGGCGACGAATATCAACGGGATCGCACAAAAGGATTGAACATTCAACTTCCGGTTAACTATTACCGGAATGACGATCCCGCCTGCGGTCCGTCTGTGTTGTGGAGAGGGCATGCCAACCTGCTATTTACGAATTGGTTGAATTATTACATCTATCAGGAAACACCTTATAAGATAGAAGATATACAAAAACTGGAAGAGTTAGTCTGATTATGGAGAATATCCGTCCGATAGAATTGTTGTCTCCCGCAAAGGATCTGAACTGTGGGATAGAAGCGATTAATCACGGAGCTGATGCCGTTTATATCGGCGCGCCAAAATTTGGAGCCCGTGCTATGGCAGGTAACTCCGTTGCCGACATTGCTACCCTTTGTGAATACGCCCATCGCTTTGATGCCCGCATCTATGTGGCGCTGAACACCCTGCTGTATGAAAATGAATTGGAAAATGCACGTATGCTTATTTGGGATTTGTATCGTGCCGGAGCAGATGCGCTGATCATACAGGATATGGGGATTATGGAATTGGATTTGCCTCCCATTCCTCTACATGCCAGTACGCAGACAGACAACCGGACGGTTGAGAAAGTTCGCTTCCTGGAATCGGTGGGCTTTTCGCAGATTGTGCTTGCCCGTGAATTGTCTCTGAATGAAATCCGGCGTATTTCGGAAGCAACAACTACCCCTCTGGAAGTCTTTGTTCACGGTGCGCTCTGTGTGAGTTATAGCGGACAATGCTTTATCAGTCAGGCATTAAGCAAACGAAGCGCAAACCGGGGCGAATGTGCTCAGTATTGCCGTCTGCCCTACACGATGGTGGATGCGGAAGGAAAGGAGATAGTCAGCGAAAAACACTTGCTTTCCCTGAAAGACCTGAACCGTTCCGACCAGTTGGAAGCGCTGCTTGATGCCGGAGTTTCTTCCTTTAAAATAGAAGGACGGCTGAAAGATGTAGCCTATGTAAAGAATATCACAGCTTATTACCGTAAAAAGTTAGATGCTGTATTAGACCGCAGACCGGAATTTGTCCGCTCATCAGCAGGAAAGAGTAGCTATACATTCGAGCCTGTGCCCGAAAAGAGTTTCAACAGAGGTTTTACAACCTACTTTCTGAACGGACGCACGCCGGATATTACCTCTTTTGATACTCCGAAGTCGACAGGAGAGCCCGTTGGTGTGGTCAAAGAAATAAAAGGCAATACCTTTACCTTGTCCGGTGTAAAACAGTTGAATAATGGGGATGGATTGGTCTTTTTTAATCGAAAAGGAGAGTTAGAGGGTTTTCGTGTAAATAAAGTGGAGGCAAACAACGTTTTTCCGTTGGCTATGCCGGCTATCGACTTGAAGACACAGTTGTATCGCAATTACGATCAGGCCTTTGAACAGGAAATGAGTAAGCCTACGGCTGAACGTAAACTCAAAGCCGACTTGTCTTTTTCGGACAACACTTTTGGCTTTACATTGGAAATAAGAGATGAAACCGGGGTAGGCGCTGTGATTACCGAACCATTCCGGAAAGACTTGGCGCGCAAGAACCAGGATGAAAATATCCGGGCTCAGTTGTCCAAACTGGGAAATACTCCTTTCGAAGCTGCTCGTGTTGATATCCGTATGGAGAGCGATTGGTTTGTGCCTTCTTCTTTACTGACTGAAATGCGGCGTAAAGTAACGGAGAAGCTTTTAGCCAACCGGCGGATCCGGTATAACAAAGAGATCGCTAACCGTAAGCCGCAGGCAGAACCGCAGCCTTATCCCGAAAAACAACTAACCTATTTGGGAAATACGCTCAATAGTAAAGCGTTGTTGTTTTATGAGATACACGGCACGGAGGTGATAGAACCGGCGCTTGAATCCGTATCCCGGGAGAATGTTCCGTTGATGTTTACCAAACATTGTTTGCGTTACTCGATGGGATGGTGTCCGGTCTGGCAAAAAAGAGAGTCTGCCTATAAAGAACCATTTTATCTGTTGTATAAAGAGATAAGATTACGTTTGAAGTTTGATTGTAAGGCATGTCAGATGCTTGTTTTTGCTGAACAGAATCAGAAATAAAGAAAAAAAAGCTTATGTATTTTAAAGATATCATCGGGCAGGAAGAGGTTAAGCAAAAGCTGATAGAATCGGCGCGTAAAGGGATTGTACCTCATGCACAATTGTTTTGTGAAACAGGAGGTGCCGGAGCCTTTCCCTTAGCCCTCGCCTACGCCGGATATCTGAACTGTACGAATAGGGGAGAGACTGACGCTTGCGGGCGCTGTCCTTCTTGCGTAAAATATAATGAATATGCCCATCCGGATTTGCATTTTGTTTATCCTATTGTTGCCAAGAAGGATAAAAAGAAAGAAGTGTGTGACGATTACCTTGCCGAATGGCGTCCATTCCTGAAGAACCATACTTATTTTAATCTGGATAACTGGCTGGAAGCTATCAATGCAGGAAACTCCCAACCCTTGATCTATTCGAAAGAAAGCGATGAGATTGCACGCAAACTCAGTCTTCGTATCTACGAAGCGGAATATCGCATCCTGTTGATCTGGCTTCCCGAAAAACTACATCCTACCTGTGCCAATAAATTACTGAAGATAATAGAAGAGCCGCCTCAGAATACCGTTATACTGATGGTGTCTGAACAGCCGGATCTGATATTAGGTACGATCCAATCCCGTTCTCAACGAATCACGATCCGCCCGATAACAGGGGAGGCTATTGCTGCTTCCATGATTTCCCAATACGGCATATCGCCGGATGATGCCCGCCATGTGGCTCATTTATCAGAAGGCAATTATCTGAAAGCGGTTGAGGCGATTAGTCTTGGTGAAGAGAAAGCATATTTTTTAGAACTGTTTAAGAGTATGATGCGTAATTCCTGGGCGCGCAATGTGAAGGGAATGAAAGCAACGGCAGATGAACTGGCTTCTATCGGACGGGAGCGGCAAAAGGGTTTTCTGGCTTATTGTCAACATTTGATACGTGAAAACTTTGTCTATCGTTTTCAGGCGCCCGAGTTGAATTATATGAATGCGCCCGAAGCCGGGTTCTCTGTTAAATTCTCCCCGTTTGTGAACGAACGGAATGTTTTTGATCTGATGGATGAGTTAGCAAAAGCGGAATTGCATATTACACAAAATGTAAATGCGAAGATGGTTTTTTTTGATCTATCTTTACAGCTTACTGTTTTGATCAAGAGATAAACGGCGTGAAGAACCCGCTGTAATCATGTATGTATAATTAATGAATTTAAAAAAAATGAAGAGAAGAAAATTTTCGCGA
>DAIPZX010000281.1:0-3558 GCA_036781995.1 Massilibacteroides sp.
TCTTCGGATTAAAGAAATTGAAGCCACGACAAACCATGATGTGAAAGCGGTAGAATATTTTATTAAAGAACAGTTTGGCCGCTTGGGGTTGGAAGACTATAAAGAGTTTATCCATTTCGGACTTACCTCACAGGATATCAATAATACGGCTGTTCCTTTATCCATTCAAGAAGCCTTGAGTGAGGTTTACTATCCTCATTTGAAATACGTTATTAAGCTATTGACTGGCTATGCAAATAGCTGGAATAATGTACCTATGTTGGCAAAGACTCACGGACAGCCGGCATCGCCAACTCGCTTGGGTAAAGAAATTATGGTGTTCGCCTATCGTTTGGAACAGCAGTTGAATTTGCTTCAGTCTGTCCCTGTTTCTGCTAAATTCGGCGGAGCTACTGGGAATTTTAATGCGCACCATGTCGCCTATCCGGATGTGAACTGGAAAGATTTCGGGAATCATTTTGTAAATGATGTGTTGCATTTAAAACGAGAAGAATTTACAACACAGATATCTAATTATGATAATCTGGCAGCCATCTTTGATGGAATGAAGCGTGTGAATACGATTCTTATTGATTTGGCCAGGGATTTCTGGCAATATATCTCAATGGAATATTTTAAACAACAGATTAAAGCTGGTGAAGTGGGATCATCTGCTATGCCCCATAAGGTTAATCCCATTGATTTTGAAAATGCAGAAGGGAATCTGGGTATTGCGAATGCAATATTAGAACACTTAGCTATAAAATTGCCTGTTTCGCGTTTACAGCGTGACCTGACGGACTCTACCGTATTGAGAAATGTGGGTGTGCCCTTTGCCCATATAGAAATTGCAATTGGAAGTTTAACAAAAGGACTGGACAAATTGTTATTAAATCAAAACGCATTGTATAATGATTTGGAAGAATCTTGGGCGGTTGTTGCAGAAGGGATACAAACCGTGTTGAGACGAGAAGGTTATCCGAAGCCATATGAGGCTTTGAAGACCTTAACCCGTACAAACGAGGGCATAACCGCACAATCGATAGCCAATTTTATTGATACGTTAAATGTTAATGATAAAGTAAAAGAAGAACTGAAGGCGATGACGCCTCATAATTATACCGGTATTTAGTGTGAAACATGTAGGTGACCGTGAGGTTGCTGATTTAGTTAATTTATTTAATTTACAAAAATGAGTACAGAAGAAAGAGATGAGTCTCAACCGCGTCCTAGAAAAGTGATACCTAGTATCAGACGGGAAAACACAGAACCTGAAGGTGAAAGAAGACCTTATAACCAAGGTGGTTATGGAAGGCAAGAAGGTGGCAACTATGAGCGGAGATCTTATAATCAGCCCCAAAGAGATGATCGGGGTGGATATGGTTCCTATAATGATTACTCCAATAGACCACGACAGCAATATGATAATCGTGAAAGTGGAGGATATAATAGACCATATAACAACGGAGGAGGCTATAATAAGCCGTCTTATGGGAATAACTATGATAATAATCGCCCTTCTTATGGAGGAGGGAATCAGTATGGTAATCGTCAGGGTGGATATGACAGACCGGTAAGAGCTTATTCTTCCAGTCCGATCGATGATGGGGCGGGCGAAAAGAAAAGAAGACCGAGGGTAGGTGATACACGTGTGAGTGCATACGACCAGCAGCCTTCTTATGGGAATCGCCCTTCTTATGGCAACAATCACCAGGGTGGATACGGCAACAATCGCCAGGGCGGATATGGAGATAATCGTCAGGGTGGATACGGGGACAACCGTCAGGGAGGTTATGGCAATAATCGTCAAGGTGGTTATGGCAATAATCGTCAAGGAGGTTACAATAATAACCGCCAGGGAGGTGGTTATGGCAACAATCGTGGAGGAATGGGGCGTCCTCAAAACCGATATTCCGGTGATTACAATCCCAATGCGAAATATAACTTCCAGAAACAGTTGAAGTATAAGGAGGTGTTGGCAGATCCGAATGAGCCAATTCGTCTGAATAAGTTTCTTGCGAATGCAGGTGTATGTTCACGTCGTGAAGCGGATGAGTTTATCCAGACCGGAGCCGTAAAAGTAAACGATGTTGTTATCACTGAATTGGGAACTAAGATTACTCGTCAAGATAAAGTAGAATTCAACGGTCGTCAGGTCCAGATTGAGAGCAAAGTTTATATTGTTCTGAACAAACCGAAAAACTGCGTGACGACTTCTGACGATCCTCAGGAACGTTTGACTGTAATGGATTTAGTAAAGAATGCCTGTAAAGAGAGAATTTATCCGGTGGGTCGTTTAGACCGTAATACAACAGGTGTTCTGCTTCTAACTAACGATGGTGACCTGGCCTCAAAACTGACTCACCCTTCTTTGAAGAAGAAGAAAATCTATCATGTGTGGTTGGATAAAAATGTGGCCATCGAGGATATGGAAAAAATAGCCAATGGTATAGAACTGGAAGATGGAGAGATTCACGCAGATGCAATTAGTTATGCGAATGAAATCGATAAGAGCCAGATCGGTATCGAAATCCACTCCGGACGGAATCGTATCGTTCGTCGTATTTTCGAATCATTAGGCTACCATGTAATCAAACTTGATCGTGTCTATTTTGCCGGTCTGACCAAGAAAAATATAGGTCGTGGAAAATGGCGCTATCTGAATGAGAGAGAAGTAAACGCACTCCGCATGGGGGCTTTTGAATAAAACTGATTTTTAGGTTAGCCGGTTAACAAAGACCGGCTAACTTATTTCAATTATTAAGTTAAAAACAAATCATGGAAACAATTACTAGAACAAAAATTGCAGACCTGCTGAAAAGTAAGTCTTTTGGAGAGAAAGTAAACGTAAAAGGATGGGTGCGCACTCGTCGCGGTAGTAAAATGGTAAACTTTATCGCTCTGAATGACGGCTCTACAATACATAATGTTCAGATCGTTGTTGATGTGGAAAAAATGGGCGAAGAATATCTTAAGCCCGTAACTACCGGTTCCTGTATAAGTGTAAACGGTATCCTGGTTGAATCTCAGGGAAAAGATCAGAGTGTGGAAATACAAGCAACAGAAGTTGAAATATACGGTACTGCTGATCCGCAGACATACCCACTTCAAAAAAAAGGACATTCTGTAGAATTTCTTCGTGAAATAGCTCATTTGCGTCCTCGAACAAATACCTTCGGAGCCGTGTTTCGTGTTCGTCACCATATGGCAATGGCTATTCATCAGTTCTTTCATGAAAGAGGTTTTTTTTATTTTCACACTCCGGTTATTACAGCCTCTGACTGTGAGGGAGCCGGACAGATGTTTCAAGTAACGACAAAGAACTTATACGATTTGAAAAAAGATGAAGAAGGTAGCATAATCTATGATGATGACTTCTTTGGAAAGCAGGCCAGTCTTACTGTTTCCGGACAGTTGGAAGGGGAGTTGGCAGCTATGGCGTTAGGTTCGATCTATACTTTCGGTCCAACTTTCAGAGCTGAAAACTCAAATACTCCTCGTCACCTTGCCGAATTCTGGATGATTGAACCGGAAGTCGCCTTCAATGAGATAGCGGAAAATATGCAGTTGGCGGAAGAT
>DAIPZX010000282.1:0-3557 GCA_036781995.1 Massilibacteroides sp.
CTCAGATGCAAGAGGCCCCGGAAGAAGAGGTTTTCCCGGCAGGCGTTTTTGATATATAGCACATTAGTTGGTTTATCCAAATACATTTTCTATCTTTATTAGCTTATTATGGATGGCTTTTGATGGAAATGTCTTTATTCATATCTGTGCCTGCGGTTTTAGGAACAATCCTTTTTGTTCTGTATGCCGTTACTATTTTGGGATTAGTTCTGGTAATCATTGCAGAGAACCGCAATCCCTTGAAGACTATTCCGTGGGTTATCGTGTTGTTATTTATCCCTGCTGTGGGGCTACTTTTCTATTTTTTCTTTGGACAAGACAACCGTAAACAACGGATTATCTCCAGACGTACGTATAAGCGTATAAAGATGCAGTCGCTTCAGGGCGGTTACAAGAAGGATGCTCGTTCAGTTCCGGAAAAGTACAACCCTTTGGTAACTTTGCTCGAATCGAGCAATCAGGCGGCGCTTTTAGCCGGAACAGATATTAAGGTATATACTACCGGAGAGGAAAAATTTGACGATCTGCTGGAGGCTATCCACAATGCAAAACATCACATACATATACAGTATTATATATTTAGTGACGACGAAATCGGCACAAAAATAAAAGATGCCTTAATCGTTAAGGCGAAAGAGGGCGTTGAGGTGCGTGTGCTTTATGATGATGTGGGTTCGTGGAAGGTGAAAAACCATTTTTATAAAGAGATGGAAAAAGGAGGTGTAAAGGTCTTTCCTTTCCTGAAAGTAGTCTTTCCTGTCTTGACCAGTAAAGTGAATTATCGTAACCACCGCAAGATTGTTGTAATTGATGGACTTGTGGGTTTTATGGGAGGAATGAATATTGCCGACCGCTATATTTCCGGCATGAAATGGGGCGTATGGCGAGACACGCATTTCCGCTTTACCGGAAAAGGGGTGCGCGGGTTACAATCTGTCTTTTTACTCGACTGGTATGTCGTAACTAAACATCTGATTGATAATTCGGTTTATTATCCCAAAGTTCAGCTATACAATAATAATCTGATGCAAATAGCAACAAGTGGTCCTGTAGGAATATGGCGTACTTTATTACAGGCTACAATTTATGCTATAGCCAATGCTAAAAACTATATTTATATTCAAACACCTTATTTTTTGCCAACGGATGCATTAAATCAAGCTCTCCAGACGGCGAGTCTTGCCGGAGTGGATGTTCGTCTGATGCTTCCCAATAAGTCTGACACGCAGCTTGTAAACATGGCCAGCCACTCCTTCCTGGATGAGATGGAAAGAGCAGGCGTAAAGGTTTATCTCTATAAATCCGGATTCCTGCACGCTAAACTGATTGTGATTGATGATGACCTGGCAATAATAGGATCTGCCAATATGGACTTTCGCAGTTTTGAACATAATTTTGAGGTCAATGCGTTTGTCTACGATCAAGAGTTTGCTCTGAAGATGAAAGAGGTCTTCTTTGCAGACATGAAAGTCAGTGATCTGTTAATCCCCTCCGTATGGCTGAAAAGACCGCTTAAGCAACGGCTTGCCGAATCCTTTATGCGTTTGTTTTCTCCTCTGTTCTGATAAATAAAGAGAAATTGACCGATCCATACACTCGTTTTTGAGAGAAACCGGGCAGAGATGAAAAGTCAAACTCTTTTGGGTGCTCCATGATGAATATGCCTTCCGGGCGTAAAAGATTACGTTCGATAATCAGCCCGGGTATTTGATTAAGTTCGGCTAAAGCATAAGGCGGATCAGCAAAAATCAGATCATATGATTCCGGTTTGGCTGTATTCAGGAAGCGAAAGGCGTCTCCGCAAATCAGGTTCAACGATTCGGTTTTGAGTTCTTTTGCTACCTTGGCGATAAATGAAGCATGCGCATGGTTTTTTTCAACGGCAGTAACCTTATTGCATCCTCTTGAAACTAACTCAAACGCAATGCTGCCTGTGCCTGAAAACAGATCCAGAGCATCATTGGCTTCTTCCAAGTCTACAAGATTAGCCAAGACGTTAAATAAATTCTCCTTGGCAAAATCAGTTGTAGGTCGTGCCCCGAATGAAGAGGGAACCGTAAAACGCCGGCGTCCGTATTTTCCACTTATTATTCGCATACAGATAAGATTATATCGTATGGAGCTTGCATAATCTCAGGATTGCGCAGGTAGGCATCCGTTGGAAGCTCCATTTCGGAAACGTAATGAATGTAATTTTTCAGGCTTGCGATCAAGTCCTTTTTGTAATCCGCATGACCAAAGATGAAAAGACGGTCTTTCAACTGGTTCATTTCAGTTTGTTTCCAAACGTAAGATATGAAATAAAGGGCGTCATCCGGCGCAGTGTAATCAAAAGAATTCAAAAACACAAGCTCGCCGCGTTTGGAGCAAGCGATATCTATTGTTTTTCTGTTTAGTATCACATGTGTCTGACCGGAGAATGACAATTCGCTTTGCCGCTTCCATGTATTGCATGGATAAGTCAGATGATGAATAAATTCAGGGTTTACAAAAGAACGGGACAGGAATCCATATACTTCTTTTTCTATACTAAATAAAATACGGTTTTTCCCGGAGAGAAGCTGATTTGACAAACCTATTTCGGTTGGAGCGAGGAAGGCATATTGCATGGCCTCATCCTTTTTGTTGTCATCATAAAATACCTCAGGAATACAAAGATAGTTCGTTGTGAAGCAATGGATATTGATTTTTTTGTATGTCCAAGACAAACACTCTTCTTCAAAGAAAGCATCTTTAAGTGATGTCGCATAATCCTTTGAACGGTCGAATGTGATTTGGCGATAAAAGAAACTGTTTCTCTTATCGGGTATAGTTCCTGAAAAAGAAAATCCATCCGAACTAATCCGGATGGATAATATATATCTTTCTGAACTATTTGCTGTTAACGTATCAGGAATACTGACAGCCATATAAAAATAGTTTTTTAGATTACTCCCAGTTCCCTGCGTTATTGTTGATTTCTGTTAAAGAACCAACACGTAAGCCGGGATATTTTTCGTAAACTTCTGCTTGGTGATTCATGTTGTAAAGCAACTGTGGGTCAAGGTCTCCCAGATAGTCATTATACAAAACCCCACATTCGAATACTTTTACAGTGTAACCTGTTCCGGAAAAAAGAGTTGCGGTGTCCATTGTAAATGGTGTGCGTGTTCCGGGTACAAAGCGCATGTCTGCTACATCGTAATTTTTTCCGAAGATCGTATCTTTTGCAATGATCCACGAAGTGTCACGTTTGATAAGACCTTTTTTAACCGCTTCTTGTTCGGTCATCCCTTTTTCTAACTGTTCGTCAGTCAAAACACCTTCTTTAACAATAAATGGCAGTTTGTCTTCATTCAGGAAACGAGCTAATTCGTCAAATGATCCGGCATGTACTCCATATCTGTTTTTGTATTCGATTTGTGCTTTACGAATATCAATCAGACGTGCTGTAATTGAGTTTTTACGAAGTTCACTTTGTTCTTCGAAGCGAACCTGAGCCATCACGCTTTCGTAACACATATAAGTCAACAGAGCAATTGCTGCAACTAATACAATTTGTAATACAATTTTCATGG
>DAIPZX010000283.1:0-3544 GCA_036781995.1 Massilibacteroides sp.
GATATAACAGTAGACTCACAAACTCGTAAAATTATTGAAAAAGCTAAGAAAAAAATAACATCTTATGAGATCCTGCCTTCAACCTTTGATTTTCCTTTTTCTTTTTTCCGTTTTATCCTTATCCGCACACAGTCAAGGCTGGAGAGATGGCATGGAGAACATCATTTATTCTCCGCGCTATTTCGGCCCGAACGGTTTTCCGATTCCCGAATTAAGGGAAAGCACGGTAAGCAAACGTTTTGAGGCTGAGGTGCGTGGGGAATATCATTATTACAGCGGAGACAAGACGAAGGATTTATTCGCGCGGGTCATGCTTCCCATTGTAAGAGGAAAAGCTGCTATCGAAATAAGTGCTGTGATCTTTGAGGATTATAAACTTACCCCCGAAACAAAAGAGGAACGGTTTGCTGCCGAAACCGAAAGTCCGATCAGTTACAATGGCGATGTGATCGTCAGCACCTTCTTTCAGTTACTTAAAAAACCGGAATTGATGGATATCATGGTAAGTTTAAATCTGAAAACCGCCAGTGGAGGTCGTCTTGTAGACGCGCGGTTTACAGATGCTGCCAGCTATTGGTTTGATGTGACAGCAGGCAGGAAATTGTATTGTAACGAAGAAGCAAACGCGCAAATCTCCGTGCAGGGAATGGCGGGATTCTATTGCTGGATGACTAACGACCGGGTACATCGCCAGAACGATGCTGTTCATTATGGAATCGGTTTTACCGCCAGACTGAAAAACGTCACATTACAATCAGACTTTGCCGGCTTTCACGGCTATGAGAATAATGGCGACCGCCCCATGATTCTCAGAAACAACCTGACTTATGAATACAAGAAAAACGGCCTTTCTTTCCGTTATTATCATGGAATGAAAGACCGTCTATATGAAACGTATACACTTGGGTATATACGTTATCTTTAACTTATCACACAAATAAAAGAATAAGCAACTGTGCCGTCAATACGCGCATAAACATAGTCAGCGGATAGACTGTTGCATAAGATACGGAAGGCGCGTCGTTTCCTGCCGTAGCGTTTGAATAAGCCAGCGCGGGTGGGTCTGTTGTACTTCCGGCAATCAAGCCCATCAATGTGAGATAGTTCAGTTTAAAGAAGTAACGCCCTATAATACCAATTGTCATTAACGGAATAATGGTGATAAGAAAGCCATAACCAATCCAGACGTAACCCCCGTCTACCACTGTTTCTACAAATTTTTCACCGGCTCCAAGACCTACACAGGCAAGGAACAGTGTAATTCCGACCTCGCGCAACATTAAATTCGCACTCTGCGTGGTATAAGTAACCAGCTTGAGCTTATAGCCGAAACGGCTTAATAGAATAGCCACAATCAGAGGACCTCCCGCCAATCCAAGCTTAACGGGTTGGGGTATTCCGGGGAATACAAAAGGAATACTTCCCAAAAGCATACCCAGACCGATACCAATAAAGATAGACATCAGGTTGGGCTCATTCAATCTCTTCATTGAGTTTCCTAAAACCTTTTCTACTCCGGCAATCGTTGAATCCGTACCGACTACCGAAACGGTATCTCCAACCTGCAAAGCAAGAGAAGGAGCAGCCAGCAGTTCCACCCCGGCACGTTGAATCCGGGTGATATTAATACCATACAGTTTGCGCAGTTGAAGTTCTCCCAGCCTTTTGCCGTTCATTTTCGGATTTGTAATTAAAATACGGCGGTTGATCAACTGACTTTCTAAACGCACCCATTGTTTACGCTCCATATTGATCTCTTCGCCAAGTAAAGTAACGATCAATTCAATATCATGATCTGTTGTTATAACGAACACTTTATCGTTTTCATGCAAAACAGTATTGGCTTCGGCCACTTCTATACGCTTGTCAGTATGCCTCCACACACGTGAAATCACAAAAGAACCCTGCTCCAGCAGCGCCGATATTTCACTTACGGTTTTATTGAAAACAGCCGGATTCTTAATCACTAAAGAAATGGCTTTTGCACCGCTATGGGCATCTTCATCCGCCTTTTTCAGCTGTTCCTGCTCTTTGTCCATTGAGATACGGAAAATTCCTTTGACCGCCAGAATAGAGAGGATAATACCAACAACACCTAACGGATAAGCCACCGCATACCCCAGCGCAATGGTATCATCGACTGTTCCGTGCACATCAGAATAAGCTTGCTGAGCCGCACCCAAACCCGGGGTATTCGTGACTGCTCCGGAAAGAATACCCACCATAGTAGACATCGGTATACCGGTTGCGTAATGAATAATAAGGGTCACCGTCACTCCAAGCAAAACAATACCCATGGCCAGCATATTCAGCGTTATGCCTCCCTTCTTAAAGGAAGAGAAAAAACCCGGCCCCACCTGAAGCCCTACCGAATAAACAAACAAGATCAACCCGAACTCTTTAAAAAAATGGTTGATCTCATGGTTAATCGTAAAACCTAAATGAGAAAGAATAATACCGACAAACAACACCATAGTAATACCTAACGATACACCTAAAATTTTGATTTTACCCAGCAGAATGCCAAAAGCGATAACCACTGATAAAAGGAGGATAGAATGCGCAATTCCCTGTCCCCACAACAATTCATTAATCCACTCCATTGTATATTTTTTTAACCTTGAATAACCTAAATCTTCATAGGGCGGCAAAGTTAGATATTAACTTTGTGCTTTACAACATATTCTTTACCTTTACAAGAAAATAAAAAAGCATGAAATTTATACTCTGCACACTTCTTACACTTATGTGTAACTCCCTGTTGACAGCACAAAACAAAACGGCTGAAATAAGAACAAGTGAGGGCGCCATGAAAGTTATGCTCTATGACGATGTTCCTAATCATGTAAAGGCATTTTGTGAGCGGGCAAACAAAGGAGAATTCAACGGAACACTTTTTACCCGGGTGATAAAAGAGTTCATGATTCAGGGAGGGTCTCCCGATTCAAAAAATGCTCCCGCAGGAGCCCGCATCGGATTCGGAGACAGATTTGCTGAAATAGCTCCGGAGTTCAGACCACATTATTTTCATAAAAAAGGAACGTTGGCGGCTCCACGCCAGAATGACGATATCAACCCGCAGAAAAAGTCAGACATGTCTCAGTTCTTTATTGTGCAGGGCAAGGTGTATCGCGGTGGAGAATTAGACACTTTGGAAAAGGCAACCAATTTACCGATTCGCAGAAAAGCAATGGCCGAATTTTACACACCGGTCAGAGAAGAAATGGAAAGGCTCAAAACAGAAGATCCACAAGAGTACAACAAGCACGTTATAGACATAAACAACAAGGTAGACTCCGTAATCCGGTCTACACCCGGTCATTTGTTTTTTACACAAGAACAGCGTGAAGCCTATACAACGATAGGTGGAGCTCATCATTTAGACGGACATTATACTATCTTTGGTGAAGTAATTGAAGGATTAGATATCATTGACAAGATCGCGTCTCAGCCGAAAGATAGCTACGACCGACCCGAAAAAGATATCCGGATCATTTCTGTTATTATCCAATAAATACCGGAAACACAATGTTGAAAAGAGACT
>DAIPZX010000284.1:0-3503 GCA_036781995.1 Massilibacteroides sp.
ATTGTTTTAAACTTATGAGAAAAACAGTCAATAATTTTGCCTTTCATTCCGGTCAGCGCATAGTTGTTCTTTTATTCATGATTATTTCTTTTTGTGTCATAAACACGGGGTGTGACAAAGACCACCCAAATAATCCGGAAGAAATTCCTGAACCCAAAGATATACACTTAGCTATACGAGTAGCCGTTGTAGATCATCTTAATACTAAAGATACGCTTAATATCATGTCTGGAAATGGAAATTATAAAATTATTACTCCAAAAAAGATTACATTTTATGGAGAAGGAGAAACGGATTATTCTAATTCCTTCTTCGATTTTGAAATAAAAGAAAATCAAATAATAGTAGAACGGAAGCTTTCATCAGACGTAGCTCTGAGTGCTTTTTTTCTTTTGACAGATGATGCGGATAAGAAAACAATCTTTGTGGTAACAAATCCAGATATTCAGGGATTGTATTATTTTGATGACATTGATTCTATTTTAATACCGAATCAAGACCTTTGGAATCTTCCCTGATTTCGAACCTTTTTAAAAAGCTATATTTACAAGATCAAACAATGTATGAAAAATCAGTACATTGTTTGATCTTTTTTTTATTCAATATTCTTTGTTCCGGTCGGTCGTAGTGTGCTTTGGGCAAACCGACCTCGGGTTTAATAGTTAGTAGGTATGCTTACCTTCTTCCATTTCCTTTTTATCAATCTTACGTAGATCCAATGCTTTCCATGCATAGTAAATATACCACAACACAAAAGGGATAAGGATTGAAACATAGCTCATTACTTTTAAAGTAAAGAAGCTGGAAGAGCTGTTTTCAATAGTCAGTGAGCTTTGCAGATTGGTTACAGAAGGATAATAAGCCGTATTGTTCCATCCTACACAAAGGAAAAGAACAAGTACAGTCAATACAGTTCCTACGCCGGTAAACCAGATACCTTTTTTCCAGGTTCCCTTCAAAATAGTCTTAAGTATACCAAACAGCACTGCAACAATTCCCAAAAGTAAGACAACCAGCAGAGCGGGCATTTCGATCAGATTGATGAAGTATTTATACGGTTGCATAAACACTTCGTTTGTTGCCGGATTCACAGCAAAACCATCCTGCACCAGGGTATGGATAAGGAATGCCAGGAAGAAAACAAGGAATAAGGCTGTTTCCGGAATTAATTGTTTTCTGGAACGTTTATCCAATTCTTCATCATTAATATTGTTGATAAAGTAAAGCAACGCCTGTATACGCGCAAGGAAGAAAACGGCTAATCCGAGACAGACATTCCAGACAACCAATACGGCTTCCAATCCATGCCACGGATTGTCCCACGAAGAGATAACCGGCATACCGATATCCATCAGATTTTCTTTATTCACCGTAAATTCGGCGCCATTAAAAAACGTACCCACCGCCGTACCTAAAAGTACCGGAGCTAACACGCCGTTAATGATAAGGAATACCTGATAGGTTTTCTTACCTAATAAATTCCCTTTCTTTGACTGGTATTCATAAGACACCGCCTGTATCACAAAACAGAAAAGCACAGCCATCCACACCCAGTAAGCGCCGCCGAAGCTGGTTGAATAGAATAAAGGGAATGAAGCAAAGAAAGCGCCGCCGAAAGTAACCAGCGTAGTAAAGGTAAACTCCCATTTACGTCCGGTAGAATTGAGCATCATCTTTTGTTGAAGTTCTGTTTTTCCTACCGTAAACAAGAGTGATTGACCTCCTTGCACAAAGAGCAGAAAGACAAGCAATGCGCCCAGCAAAGAAATGATAAACCACCAGTAATGTTGTAATAATATATATGTACTATCCATGATTTCTTGTTGTTTTTAGTTAGATTGATTTTCAAATTCAGGACCTTTCCTAATCGCTTTAATTATAATTCCAATCTCGGCAATCAACAGAACGGTAAACAAGGTCAGGAACAAAAAGAAAGTAGCCTGAACAGAACCGACGCTTAGTTTGGAAATAGAGGCGGAAACCGGAAGAATATCCTGTATCCCCCAAGGCTGGCGTCCTACTTCCGCAACAATCCAACCCGCCTGACTGGCAATATAAGCCAGAGGAATCGAACATAGGCAAACCCATTGCAACCAAGCAGCTTTTTCCATCTTCTTTTTCCTTTCCATAAACACCGCGAGCACAAATAAAAGAATGAAAAATCCACCCAGAATAACCATTATGCGGAATGAATAGAAAGTCAGTCCCAACGGTGGAATAAGATCTGATTTATCACGCACATAACCATAACCGAAATATTCAAAATTAGCTTCCAGCGTAGCTCTGTATTCTTGCGCGGCTACTTCATCTTTTTCTTTTTTAGCTCTCTTATAATCGGCTAATGCTTTAATTGCAATTTGCCCTCTCTTGATTTTTTCTTCAGCCGACAAAGCGATTGTTCCGTCAGTTTTGGTATAACCGCCATCAATCAGATTAACAATACCCGGAACATATCCGTCCAGATCTCTTTCAGCGAAGAAAGAAAGCATTTTAGGTAATTGAATATTAAACAAGAATGGATTCATATCGTCATTGTATGCTTCCTTATTGGGATTCAGCATGCCTACAGCCACCAAGCCGACTCCTTTACCTCCTTCATAAAGACCTTCCATCGCGGCAAGTTTCATCGGTTGCTTTTGAGCCACCTGATAAGCAGACCCGTCTCCGGTCCATGCGGTCAACAAGGTAGCAATCAAACCAAACGTAGCGGCAACCTTGATACTGCTCAAAGCAAATTTCGTTTCACGTTTTTTCAACAGAAACCAAGCGCTTATACCCACAACAAAGGCAGAACCTACAATCCAACTGGAAACGACCGTATGGAAGAATTTATTAATCGCAACCGGAGATAATGCTACAGCCCAGAAGTCATTCATTTCATTACGAACCGTATCCGGATTAAATTGCATTCCCGCCGGAAATTGCATCCATGCGTTGGCGATCAATATCCATAAAGCGGATAACGTAGCCCCAACAATAGTCAGCCAGGTAGCAGAAAGATGGAATCCTTTGCTTACCTTATTCCAACCGAAGAACATAACAGCAATAAAAGTGGCTTCCATAAAGAATGCCAGCACACCTTCAATCGCAAGCGGAGCGCCAAAGATATCGCCAACAAACCAACTATAGTTAGACCAGTTTGTACCAAATTGAAACTCCATGATCAAACCGGTAGCAACGCCGATAGCAAAATTAACGCCGAAAATCTTCATCCAGAATTTTGCTGTATCTTTCCAAAAAGGATCTCCCGTTTTGTAATAGATAGTTTCCATTATAGCCTGGATAACCCCAAGCCCGAGTGTAAGAGGAACAAACAACCAATGGTACATGGCCGTTAGAGCAAATTGCGCCCTTGACCAGTCAATTAAAGAGGTGTCAATGTTTTCAACCATAATTTTACAATTGTGTTTAGTGAATTTTAGTATGTATTTAGTTCGTAAGTCTCCATATAAGATAAATTAAACGTTTAGAACGGATATAAAGTCCTATTATAATTACATGTT
>DAIPZX010000285.1:0-3486 GCA_036781995.1 Massilibacteroides sp.
ATGAATTTTTGAATTCATACTTATGTTTTTCTGAATTCATACTTATGTTTTTTATACAATGTAAAAAGTCCTAATTGTGCTTTGCAAGCAGAGTCAGAATCATATCCTGCTTTGTTATATGACTTTTATTTATAATCAATAAATGCTTTATAAACGACAATCCGTGCCGCACCCTCAAAGGAGATAGAAAATTCTGTGCCCACCGCTTCATTTAATGTACCCTGCCACCAACTTTCAAAACGCCTGTTGGTCACTTCCCAACGGAGTCCGTTTGTGGTCAATTCTGCTTGCGGAGTAATACAGAATATGGAAATTTGCTGACCTGCCTGAGATGAAAACGTAGCACTGTTTTTCATTGGAATAAAAACGCCAAAATCCGACATCATCTCTACCCGTTCAAACAAGTCAATATAACTTGCCAGCAAACTGATATTCCCTAATGTATGGTCTTCCCGCAGACCTGTAGCGCCTAAAATGAGCAATCGCTTAAATCCCTTCTCGGCAGCAAAGTGGACAGATTTGGTCAGATCGTTTGTCATCTGTTCCTCTGAATGATGGATATGAGGAGCATATCGCTCCCGAACCAAATCCGGCAAACTATCCAGATCACCTACAATAGCATCAACACGATAACCGCCTTCAAGAAGTTTCAATGTTGCCCCGTCACAGGCAATAATGAAAGAAGCATTCCTCAACAACTCAAGTATTTCATTAGCCGTCGGGAACAACCCGTTAGCCACAACTATGCAATCGAAATTTGTTTTCATTCCGTTTTTTTCCCTTTCTTTTTCCAGTTAAAATAGCCGACAATCGCCAATACCGCATAACAAGAGAATAAAAACATAGTGGGATACAGCGCCTGTGTAAAATAAAGATACGAAGAGACCACATTGACTACAATCCAACAAATCCAATGCTCCAGGATACGCTTTGCCAGCATCCATGTAGCCACAACGCTTAAAGCCGTTACAAACCCATCCCCCAATGCAACCGGAGAGTCCGTAAAGTCATTCAACACAAAATAAAGTAAACCAAACAAAGCAATAGAGACGAAGGCACAACCCAGACCTAATGGCAGAGTGATGTGGCGATAAATGATTGTGCCCGATGAAATCTGCTCCTGCTCCCAGCTCTCTCTTTGCTTCGACCACAATAGAAAACCATACACACTGATCACGACATAATAAACGTTCAGCGTCATCATGGCATAAATTCTCGAAAAGAAAAACACAAAAACATACGTAAGTGATGAAATAAACCCCACCACCCACATCGCTTTATGCTGCTTTATCTCCAACCAGAGATAAAGCAGCCCTGTTACCACACCAAAATATTCTAAAGCTTGCTCCATTTGTTTACACGCTTAAAACTTCACACTCACCCGTGCCATCATATTTGTTCCGGCTTGAGTAAAGTAGCCATCTTCTTTACCCCTCTTCCCCCCGGAATAAAACGAATAAACCCAGCCATTTGTTTCGTATTGCTCGTTAAACAGATTGTTTACTGTCACATCGAGACTGAGTTCTTTGATAAAGCGGGGCTTAAACACATAGCCTACACGCAAGCTACTGATAAAGTAGGCGTCAATGGATCGTTCTTTTGCCGATGAATTATCCAGGTACTGACGACCTACATACTGAGAGTTAAAGCTTGCGCTAAAATCTTTATACGTAAAGTCAAACAGGCTATTGACAATCAGATCGGGCGAGAAAGAAATAGTAGTTGTTCCCAAATATTCCGCACGTTGCTCACCGGTATCCCAGTCGTCTATGTATTCTGTAAAACGCTGTATTTTGTTACGGCTGAATGTTGCGTTTCCATTCCAGCTTAGCCAGGAAGCCGGTTTAATGCCGACGAGTAATTCAACTCCGGCGCGATAACTATCTTTGATGTTTGTCGTCAACGCCTCTCCTATTTCACTGATCTTACCGGAAAGGATTAGCTGATTATTGTAATCCATATAGTAAAGATTAGCTCCGACATTAAAAAACGAATGCTCATACGTATAGCCGAATTCATAGTCGTACAGTGTTTCATGCACAGGGTGTTCTCCTATCCCGGCTTCGGTAAAGTTATCCCGGCCAGGTTCCCGGTTAGCGACGGAGAAAGAAGCAAAAGCGGCATGACTTCCTTTCCGGAAGTTTAAACCAACCTTCGGATTAAAGAAATCCCAATGTTTGGAGATATTGACATGGTCTCCTGCTTTATCATCACTTCCTTTGATTGAATAATCTATCCCACGGTATTGCAAATCGACAAAGCCGGCTAATACAGGAAGGAATTGATAATTCAATTTTATGAACGTATTATAATCCGTCTTCTTGCCGGTATTAAAGTAATATTCAAAATCCGGTTTAGGTAAACTGTTGGCTGCTTTAGTCCACATAACACGTCCGAAGTGATCGCCATCATATTGATTTACAGCGAATCCAAACGTGAATGAAAGATTTTCTCCGCGATAGTTCATATTGTAAATAGCTCCGTAGAAATCGTTCTCCAACCACTTTCTTCGCACCAGATCTGTTTTCGTTTGCTCTACTCCTTGCGGATCGGTATAAGCCGGCAGTTTATAGGAAGCAAATTTCGCATCCGCCTTATAATCTTCATAGTAGCCTTCACCATCCGTATAGTGCAATGTTATATTCATACTCCAGGTATCAGTCAGTCGCTGGGTAGCTATGAGATGATAATGCTGTTGCCAGTAATTATCCGTCTGATTGCTGTAGAAGCGAGTAACACCGCTTTCATCCGTATATTCACCGCATGGATTATAGGTGCGATTTGTTTTTAGCATAGCAGATGACACGCCGTTCCATGCCTGATAGGTCTTTTCCGAGCTACCGAAAGTCTGGAACTTAATCAGCGTATGATCTCCATAATATGCCCCGGATACAAAATACGAACTCATATTCGCCTTTGCCCGTGAAATAAATCCGTCACTACGCACATTTGAATAACGTGCGTCAAAGATAAAATGCTCCTTCAGCAACCCCGTTCCGCCTCTTACCATATTGCGCACAGTTCCAAAGGAACCTGCCGATACCGAGTAGTCCATGTATGGATTCTGATCCGGATTTTGAGTTTGCATAGAAACAGTAGCGCCAAAGGCTGCTCCGCCATTCATGGAGGTACCCGCACCGCGTTGTATCTGTACATTCTCTACCGAAGAGGCGATATCAGGCATATTAACCCAAAAAACGCCATGAGACTCGGCATCATTAACAGGCACTCCATTTAGCGTAATATTAATTCGGTTCGCGTCTGTTCCCCGAATACGAAAACCGGTGTAGCCCACTCCGTTGCCGGCATCAGAAGTCATTATAACAGAAGGTGATTGTGAAATAAGAAACGGGATACCTTGTCCGTCATTTCGTTTAACCAACTCTTGTTTAGACAAATCCGAATAAGCGATCGGCATCGCCTTAGTTACTCTTGTGGCAGAAACGACCACCTCGTCCAATGATAAACTCTGAGAAACTTGTAATG
>DAIPZX010000286.1:0-3465 GCA_036781995.1 Massilibacteroides sp.
GTGATGTTGAAAACAGGGTTACTCCCCAATAACGAATGGCTGAATAGTTACTGAAGAAAAGTGCAACCGGATTTTCTGACTGATTTGTTTTATCCGGTATACGCAATTTTTCTATCAATATGATATTTTCTTATTTAGCCCGGATTTGCCGGCAAACGCAAACATCGCAGCGTCTCATTGCGAGGAGCGAAGCGACGAAGCAATCCAGTGTGGCGTAACAGTATAATTAATGTATATTGCTTTTCTTAGTACGGATGAGCAGGCGAAGCGATAAATCATAGTTGAAATAGCTCCATGCCCAATCAATCAATACGGCTGCCCGGTTACGCATTCCAACAATAGATAGGATATGCACAAAAAGCCAAAGCAACCAGGCTGTTTTACCTCCGAAATGAAATTTACCTAAATCGGCTACGGCTGCATTCCGCCCGATAGTTGCCAAAGAACCTTTGTCTTTATATACAAAACCGATATAAGGCTGACCTTTTGCCTTACCATTGAGGTTTTTAGCTAATCGCCGGGCCATTTGCAGAGCTACTTGCGCAACCTGAGGGTGACCCTTGGGCGTTTGTTCTGAAATGAGTAAAGCGGTATCTCCCAATGCATAGATATTTTCATATCCTTTCACTTGATTATACGCATTGACAAGCAAACGGTTTCGTTCGTATGAGGTGTTTTCAATGCCGGGTATCGGTTTGGGGGTTACGCCGGCAACCCAAAACACATTTTTTGAACGAATCTGTTCGCCGGTTCCTAACTTGACAATAGGTTGTTCGCAAGATTCCACATGCACATTCTGATGGATCACAACCCCTCTTTTGGTAAGCGTTTCGGTTACTTTTTGGGAAGATTTTTCAGACATGGCCGCAAGCAGACGCGGAGCCGCGTCAATCAGGTGAATTTCCATTTTATTAAAATCCAGTTCAGGATAGTCTTTCGGCAAAATTCCTTTTTTCATATCTGCCAGAGCACCGGAGAGTTCTACTCCTGTAGCCCCTCCGCCGATAACCACAAAAGTAAAGAGTTCTTTGAATTCTTCTTCATTTTTAGCGCTGAGCGCTTGTTCAAGGCTTAATAGCAAACGGTTTCTTATCAGCAGTGATTCAGACACGGATTTGAGTGCAAAGGTCGATTCTTTCAAAGCGTCATTTCCAAAATAATTTGTATCACAGCCTGTCGCAATCACTAAATGATCATACACAAGGTAACCTATATCTGTTTCCACTTTATTTCCTGCCGGATCTATCCGGGTAGCTTCACACATTCTCACATGAAAGTCTTTCTGATTCTGAAACATCTTTCGGAGCGGATAAGAAATAGAACTGGGCTCCAAACCTGCCGTAGCCACCTGATATAACAAAGGTTGGAACTGATAATAATTGTTCTTATCGATCAGCACCACTTGATAATGCTTTTTGTTAATCTTCTTTGCCATTTCTAACCCGGCGAAACCACCACCAACAATGACAACTCGTTCTTTCTTTCCTGCATCCGGAATATTCGTTATTTGTTTCATATCTGACCTTGTTTTATACATTAGGTTTTTTCTTTTTTTCATCAGTACAATAGCCGGCAAAGGCTTTCCTTGTATTTCTGTATAATAAACAAACGAATCATACGTAGGGTTTTGTATAATCCAAACTGATTTTATTTACCTTTGCCCCCATGGAAAAAATCTATCAGTTTTATAAAGACAAGCAAAAGGCTTGTAAAGAGCAGGCAGCCTACTTGTCTAAACGCATTCATTTATATGGCACAATCCGTCTTGTACTGTTTATCGGGGTATTCGTGACCCTTTATCTTTTCAGCAGTAGCGGATGGCAAACGCTGGTTCTTATCATGTTGTTGTTTTCTCTGCCTTTCATCTTATTAATGGTATATCATACCCGACTCTACAATAAAAGAAAATGGCAAGAAACACTACAACTGCTTTGTGAAAACGAACTGAAAGGATTAGACTATGACTTCAGCTGGTTTGATGGAGCTACAGACCGTTTGAATGGCTCGCATTCATTCAGTATAGATTTGGATTTATTCGGTAACCGGTCTTTCTTTCAGTCGATTAACAGAACGACAACTTATATCGGAAACGAGCGTTTGGCAGAATGGTTGCTCCATCCGTTGACAGACAAACAAGAGATCATAGAGAGACAAAAGGCGGTAAAGGAACTGGCTTCCATCCCATCCTTTCGTCAAGATTTTTATGTGGAAGGTTCGCTAAAGCCGGGTAAAAAAGAGGACTATAAAAAGCTGGAAGAATTAACGGAAGCGCCGTCTTATTTTTCCGGCAGTATGCTTTGGAAAGTGCTGCTATGGTTTTTTCCGATTATCTGGACAGTCTTAATTGTTTTAGTCATCATCGGGTTGATTGATGTCGCCGTTATTTCCATAGCCATTGTGCTTTCCATGGTTATTGCTTACAGCAAGGCAAAGAAAACCGCCATCCTGCATAATCATGTGAACAAATTGTATAGTTTACTTACTACCTACTCTGCCCTGATTCGCATGATTGAAAACACTTCTTTTCAGAGTGATCTGCTTTGTAAAGAAAAAAAACTGTTAAAAAAGGAATACGCCGCTTCGGAAGCCATTCGGAAGCTCTCCCGCGCAATCGGGGCATTAGATCAACGCCTGAGCGCCGCCGGATTAATCCTGCAAATATTCACCTTGCGCGATGTGCGGACATCTATCCGCATCGAACAGTGGATGCAAACCTATAAGGAAGATATGCCGCAATGGTTTGACGTGCTGGCTACATTTGATGCATTAATCAGCATGGGAGGTTTCGACTTCAATCACCCCGGTTATATCTATCCGGAGATAGCAGACAGCTATTTCCAAATGGAAGGGAAAAAGCTCGGCCATCCACTCATGAATCGTACTTCTTGCGTTAAAAACGACATTGCAATCAAGCAAACACCTGCTTTTCTCATCATCACGGGAGCCAATATGGCGGGTAAGAGCACCTATCTGCGAACTGTGGGACTGAATCATGTTTTGGCTTGTTGCGGAATGCCGGTGTGCGCTGCATCCTTAACGGTTTATCCGGCAAACTTAGTAACCAGCCTTCGCACCTCGGACGATCTGATGAGCAATGAATCTTATTTCTTCGCCGAACTAAAACGTCTGAAAATGATTATCGACCGCCTGCAATCCGGCGAAAAACTCTTTATCATTTTAGATGAAATACTAAAAGGAACCAACTCCGTCGATAAACAAAAAGGATCGCTTGCCTTAATGAAGCAACTGGTTCACTTAAACAGTTGCGGCATCATCGCCACGCACGACCTGGTCTTAGGCACATTGGAAGAAGAATTCCCCGAACAAATCCGCAACTACCGCTTCGAAGCAGACATAACAGACAACGAATTAACATTTTCATATCAACTGCGCCCGGGAGTAGCACAGAATATGAATGCTTGTTTCCTGATGAAGAAGATGGGGATAACGGTGTGAAAAAAAAGG
>DAIPZX010000287.1:0-3455 GCA_036781995.1 Massilibacteroides sp.
GCAGGAATTGTTTCTTGGTGCACGATCATACCATTTTGTATAATGCATACAGTAATGTCTACGGTAGGACTTGTACACTGAATATGTAAAAGTGAGCCATCGATTGACGCTGAAACAGAGTGTATCATAACTCTTGAGTTGTTTTCGCCTCCGTCTTTCCAGCCTTTAGGTGGAATTAAAATAATAGGTTGTTCATCCATGATCTCACCTGTAATCAGATGTGGCACAAAGCAACTTAGTATATATATTAGTAATAGGCAAGTCCATTTTTGATTAACTGTTTTCATCACATTGCTTTAATTTAATTGGTGTTTCAATTGATTTTTGCAAAAATAGAAGAAAATTCGATAAGAATCAAAGTATTTATACGGACAAATGTGTGGACATTGAAAAATGAGTTAAACAGCTAATAATCATATGGATACATGCTGTTTTTCTAAATATAATACGGACAAAATCTTTTTCATCCTTAATACAACAATAGATAAGCATCCAAAGAGGAAAATTTTTCCCATAAATCGGGTTGGCTTATTTGCATTTTCTCCTTGATGCGGAGTTTCCGTTTGGATACGGATGTTGCGTCCACACCGGTGATATGGGCTATCTGGGGGATGGTGAATTGTAGTTTGAGGAGACAGCAGGTGATCAGGTCGAGACCGGAGAGGTTGGGGAAAGTCTTTTTCAGGTACGCGACGAAGTCTGGAAAAATGGTTTCCAGTTTATCTGACAGTTCTTTTTCCTCTTCAGGCGTGATTGTTTGGAGATGCTTTTGGGATGGATTGATAATATCGAGTTGTTGTTTCAGTTGTTTCAGTAAACAGGTTTCCTTCTCCTGTAAAAGTTTATGTTCTTCCACCAGGAGGTCTATATCCGGTTGTTGCGTATTGTCATCCCGGAGTAGAGGAGTGTGTTTTTTAATTTCACTCTCTAACTGCGTATTGTCGCGGAGTAGTTGTGCATTGGTCTCGTTTACCCGGATAATATCAGCTTGCTGTTCGCGTAGCAGGTTTTCGAGTCCGGTTTGTTGTTCTAATTGTCCGGTGGTGGTTTGTAGGAAGTATTCGTTGGAGCGGATGGTGAGTTGGTTGAGTGCGATTTGTGCCGACAGTTCGCGTATGCGTTTTTGGGCTTCGTGGGCGTTGCGTACTTTCCGAATCATCCGGTGTTGGTGGAGCAGCAACAGGGCTCCGCTGACAGAGAGGCATAGGCTTAGCAGGATAAATGAAGTGGTTTGGGAACGTGATTTTTTGAGTGCCAGTTGTTGTTGCCGACCGATCAGGGTCTCGTGGTCGTAAGTAGCGCGTATCCGGGCTATTCCACGGTTACGTTGAACTTTCAGCACAGAGTCGTTGTAAAGGCGGTATTGTGCATTGTATTGCATGGCGTCTTTATAGTGGCCTTGCAGCTCGCTGAACTGAAAGAGGGCAAGATTGCTGTCGCGTAATGTATGCAGGTGTGCTGTATCAACTTGTAACAATGCGCTGTCAGGCATAATGGCAGAAGCCGGGTTGCCGGGTATTGGTTTGTCTTTGAGGCTATTCTGCTTTTCTCCGCAGGCAAATAGGATAGCCAGACTAAGGATTAGTATTCCGTTTTTGGTTTTCATATGCGTCGATAAACCTTGTTTCTGATGACTAAAGTAGTGTTTTTTTTCATGTATCCGTCAAAAAGTTGTTTTTTGACGGGTCATCCCGGTTCAATCCCAGTATAGGGCATGATCTCAAACGCATTAAAAATGGCACATCGTCTACCTCTGTTTGCAGTCGGCTGTGGGGTGAATTGTGAAATATCATATAGATAGAAAAATGGATTATTTTGTGTTAAAATGAAAACGAATTAAATACGGTCGATTTAACGGCGTTTTAACATATCGGTGAATACTTGCCTCCATTTTGAAACAGCGTGCGATAAAACCGCTTTAAACGACCTTTTGCGCGGTGTGCGTTTTTTTGATTTCCGAAAAAATGGCAGTTTTAGGGGGCTTTGAAAAAAGATAACTATGTTTTTGGAAAAACATAAGGGTGTTCCATCCAAATGATAAGTATGAATTTTTAAATCCATCTTTTGCGTTTTGACGGGAAACTACCTATTTTTCACATAAACAAACGTATTTTCACATAAAAACGATGCAAATAAACATATTTAAACAATTTCCGAAAATCCAAAAAGACACAATATTGCAATGTATTGTATCAAAATGATAATTTCGATAGTCGCTGTCGTGGGAGGCGCTGAATCGCGTTTGCCATATCGTGAAGCCCTGTATCGTGATGTTATCAACCGGCATCCGACTGCACGTATAGGATGACGGCGCTGCATAGGGCCAACCATGATTCTGGCAAGCCTTCGCTCTTGTTTAAAGAATGTTCTTTATTTCTGAGAGGGAGCGGACGGTGAATGTGGGCTTGAAGCCGTTTGCTGGTTTATTGTCCGGATTAAACCAAAGCTGTTCGATCCCTGCTTGTTGGGCGCCGATGATGTCTGCTTCCCAGCTGTCCCCGATCATGAGGGTTTCTTTGCGGCGGGAATTGGTGTTGACCAGGGCAAAGTCAAAGATGCCTTTATGGGGTTTTTGTATGCCGGCATCTTCGGAAAGGATTGTTTTCTCAATGTAGGGAGCAAGACCGGAATTGTTCAGTTTGTTTGCCTGTACTTCGCGAAACCCGTTGGATAAAATGTAGAGTTTATAGCGCGGTTGCAGATATTCCAATAGCTCAACAGCTCCCGGGATAAGCCGCGTTTTGGCGCCTGTCCTTCTCAGGAAATCTTTATTGACAGACAAGATGGTTTCTTTATCATGAATACCCATCGGATGCAAGACGAATGCAAACCGCTCCAGAATCAACGTCTGCCTGTCTATTTTATGCGCTCTGTATTGCGCCCACAGAGATTCGTTATTGGGCATGTAAATAGCGAAGAAAGCCTCGAAAGAGGCGTAATGCCGATCCCAATGGTAATCGGTATATAGCTCTTCGAGGCATTCCTTATTGTTGTGATACGTATCCCAAAGCGTATCATCGAGGTCTATAAATAGATTCTTATACTTCATTATCCGATTTCAATCACCAGATATTTCCCCAGACCCCAGAACTGCGTTTCGTCTAAGATCCGGAAGGTAAGATTTCCGTCTGCGTCTTTAGCAAACTCATAAGAGCCTTCCGGATGGTTTGATTTTAATTTCGCCTTACCGGCAAATAAAGGGATTTCGGCTACTTCGCGAACATCGATGGAAATAAAGTAATCCCTGTTGAAGCCATCCTGCAACACTTTTGACTTGGCAAACAGTCCGCCTCCGGAAAGTATTTTCTGGTTTTTCAATTCTTTTGAAGTGCCAAAACAATAATAAGCCGTATTCAAGGCTTTATCCTGCGCTTTCAGTTTTTCGGATTGTACGGCGCTGGTTGCCGCCAGGTCTTCGATATTTTCATTCAAAGAGGAAACCATATTGTCCAACT
>DAIPZX010000288.1:0-3449 GCA_036781995.1 Massilibacteroides sp.
GCCAAAGCGGACGGAGCGGAGAATGTTCTCCGTGTGAAAGCTGCTTTGCGTGATTTTTCACGGGAAAGCAACTTGGCAGTTATTACCGAAGACGGTGCATATTACACATTCAATGTCAAATATGCCGATGAACCTGTAAAACTATCCGTTGAGATGACCGACTTTATCCATGACGGGGAAGCGGTAAACCGTCCGAATAATGCAATGGATATATATATGAGGGAATTGGGTAGCGAGTCGCCATTGTTGGTCAAACTGATAATGAAGTCCATACATAAGAATGATAACAGGGAAATAAAGCATATCGGTTCTAAGCGTTTCGGAATACAGTACACTCTCAAAGGAATCTACACACACAACGGACTGCTTTATTTCCACATGCAACTGAAAAACTCGTCCAACGTGCCGTTTGACGTGGATTATATCACTTTCAAAATAGTCGATAAGAAAGTGGCGAAGCGGACAGCCATTCAGGAACAGGTAATCGTACCGCTTCGGGCGCATAATAACCTGACGTTGATAGGCGGTAAAAGAACGGAACGAGTGGTATTTACCTTACCGAAATTTACGATACCTGACGATAAGCATTTGATTATCGAACTGAACGAAAAAGAGGGTGGCCGTCATCAATCGTTCACGGTTGAGAACGCCGACCTTGTTCGTGCCAAAGTAATTAACGAATTAAAGGTGAAGTAATATGAAGCGGTTATCTATAATCTTAACATTTGCGTTGTGCCTGGTCTTTATAGACCAAGCACACGCACAGCGTTGCCTGCCCGGAATGCAGGGCATACAGGTAACAGGCGGAATGGTGGACGGTTTTCATTCTTCGTCCAAAAAGAACGAGCTGGGCTACTACTTCGGAATGTCAATGGCAACCTATACCAAACACGCAAACAAGTGGGTATTCGGTGCGGAGCTCCTGAATAAATACTACCCTTATAAAACCGACAGGATACCCGTAAGCCAATTTACGGCAGAGGGCGGCTATTATTTGAAATTCCTTTCCGACCATAATAAGGTGGTTCTTTTCTCTTTGGGCGGATCTGCTCTCGCCGGATACGAAACAAGCAACTGGGGAGAGAAAACACTCTTTGACGGCTCTACGCTTCGGGATAAGGACAGCTTTATCTACGGCGGTGCGATTACGTTGGAAATGGAAACGTATTTATCCGACCGTGTTGTGTTTCTGCTTACCGCCCGTGAGCGGATATTGTGGGGAACATCGACAGGGCATTTTCATACCCAGTTCGGAGTGGGATTAAAATTTATAATCAATTAAAAACGAAATGACAATGAAAAAGACATTAGCATATTTTTTATACACGCTACTGCTTGCGGCAGTAGTCTGTGCCTGTAGTGACGATTTGGATATTCATCAGGCTTACACATATGATTTGGTTTGTATGCCGGTGCAGAAAAAAATCGTTCAGAATGGAACTGCGGAAATCCGCTGCCAACTGGTAAAGGAGGGAAACTATGAACAGGCACGGTTCTTCATTCGGTATTTCCAAACGGACGGAGTTGGCGAACTGAAAATGGACGACGGAACGGTATTCCTGCCGAATGACTTGTATCCATTGGATAGAACTACTTTCAGACTTTATTACACTTCGCATTGTACCGATCAACAGGTAATCGACGTGTATATCGAAGATAACTTCGGGCAGGTGGTGCAAAAGAATTTCAGTTGGCAGAATGACAACGGGGATAGTATCGAAACGGAAGAAGATGAGTAGTTAGCAAGCGTCCGGAGTAATTCGGGCGCTTACTGTATTTACCGATTGATTATGAAATATATAATAACGTTCTTCATCGCTTTGCTTCATTTGCCGGCATCGGCACAACTAACCCGAAAAGCGGAAATAGAAAGGTTTACGGAAAAAGTTTATTCTGCAAATGAGTTCCGGCAGATAACGGATTCATTGCAAATGTCCGTCAGCGAACTATGCGATTATCCCGTCATATTTCCAATTAAAAATCCGGTTATTTCTTCTGGGTTCGGTATGCGGAAACATCCTATCTATAAGGTGCGAAAATTCCATACAGGGATAGATATTCCGAAAGCAATGGGAACGCCTGTCTATGCTACCAGTAACGGAACTGTAATCCGCAAAGGATACTGTTCGGGATATGGGTATTTTATAGAGATCAGGCATGCAGGCGGTTTCCGCTCGCTCTATGCCCATTTAAGTAAAACGTTGGTAAATACAGGGGATTCGGTAAATATTGCACAGCAAATCGCCTGTGTGGGCAATACCGGAGTATCGACAGGTAGCCACTTGCATTATGAGGTCAGGAAAGGCAATTACTTCCTGAATCCGAAAGAATGGTGCTGCCTGCTTCTTCATATATTAAACAACAATTTTTAAACGAAAACAATATGAAATTTCTTACTACATATCTTCAGCCGGGAGAGGAAGTCAGGTACAGGGCGAGGATACATATATTCCTTTTCCTACAACCTGCAATCCTTTTGGGTATCGGCTTTCTGTGTTATTTTGATGCAGTCAGAGTAACGCACTATTTAGGTGTAACGCTATTGTTCTTGGGATTGGTATCGCTTGTGCAGCGTGTGTTCATCAAGGTCGGCTCAATCTATGCCGTTACCAACAGGCGTGTAATTATCAAGACGGGCATAATCAGCCGCCGGACGGTGGAACTGGTACTGGCGAAATGTGAGGGCATTCAGGTAATGCAGGGTATCTTAGGACGTATTTTCAGGTATGGTTCAATCGTGGTTACTACCGGAGGGGCTACCAACTGCTATTACTATGTTTCCAATCCGTTTCGGTTCAAAATGGAGATAAATAAGCAGATTAGCTAATGAATAAACGACTTCGGGTAAGTTATTGAAAAACACTTGGCAAGCAATTTTGTCAAGTGTTTTTTTATGGGTATTTTTGCAGAAAATTGAAAATACGATATTATGTCAAGCGGAGCAAAATTTTTACGAGCTGATTTACATATCCATTCTTATGGTGAATTTGGGTCTTATGATGTAACTGATGTAACAATGACACCACAAGCGATTGTGGATACAGCTATAGAAAAGGGCTTAGGAATGATAAGCATAACGGATCATAACGAAATTCTGAACTCTAACACTGCAATAACTCACGCACAAGAGAAAAACATATTTGTTATTCCCGGTATAGAAGTAAGCACAACACAAGGACACTTATTACTTTATTTCCCTACATTTAATGACCTGAGAAATTTTCACGGGAAACTCACCATTAGTCCAGATAAAAAAACGTGTCAAAATGGCATAGTCCAATGTCTTGACTTTGCTCAACAATATAATGGTTTAGGCGTTCTTGCCCATATTGAACTTGACTCTGGCTTTGAAAAAACAATCGGAAGATTTGGGCCTCCTATGGAAGAAATCTTCAAACATAGAAACTTGCTCGGCTTAGAGATATGCACCAAAGAAAACAATATTTTAT
>DAIPZX010000289.1:0-3449 GCA_036781995.1 Massilibacteroides sp.
AGAAAGATTTTCCGCTGCCGGAAGGCCCCAATACGAATTTATTTCGATTGGTGGTTATTCCTTTTCGCATCGGTAAATCCGAAATATCCACATGGAGCGGTCTGCCGCTTATGCGGTCGCACATCTTAATACCAAACGGCGAGGGAGAAGATTGATAGTTGGTTTCTTCCGTAAAGAAGCACAAGGCAGGCTCAATAAACGTAAAGAACGATTCTTCCTGCGGAAAATCACCACTATTGCCCGGCATACCCGCCCAGTATAAAGTGGCGGCATCCACCGTATTATGGCGTGGCTTACACTCCATAAGAGCCAACTGGCTACCCACATCATTACGGATGTGTTTGAGTTCTTCCAAATCATCACTCCACGCAATTACGTTGAAATGCGCCCTGATTGAAGTCAGCCCGAAAGAATGGGCTTCGTTCAAATACTGGTCTATCCATTCCTTGTTAATCTGGTTTCCTCTGGAGTAGCGGGAAAGCGACTGCATATTCCTTGCACTCTTTTCAAATTTCCGCAGGTTCTCCGCACTGTCCTCAATAAATAAATATTGGTTGTAAATATGGTCGCAAGAGAGTAACAAACCCACCGGAGAAGCGAATGACAAACGGCAATCGCTTCTGTCGGTCGATAGTTTTTCATATCGCATATCTGTTCCGATACGTCCGGGCAGATCTTCCACATCCGAGAGCGTATGCAGGCAAACGTGTTTACTGCCTACCCGAAGACCGTCGCCACCCAATTCCATATCCTGAAGACACGTTGTGTCATCCAATGACAGTGCGAAATACTTTTCGATTAATCCCGGCTTATCATCCGTGCCTGTTATCTCATCCGATGTAATACGGGTAAGACGTACAAATCCGCTATCATTGACAATCCTTTCAAACTGCCCGACGGCTTCCAAAAACTTCACACTTGTATCCTTATTGACTTCTTTAGGAATAATGTTTCCACGACAAAGCGATGAGAAATTGCTCTGCATCCTCATTCGTTCTTTTGTCGTTTTTGTCAGGAACAGAAAACACGAGTGATTCAAGAACGGACGTTCATTGAAGTGTTTCTCAAAACTACGGGATAAGAAACTCATATCTTCCTTATCGGTAGCAGGTTTATACGTTTCACGCACAAACCAATCTTGCTTATGCACCACACTATATTCGGGAAGCACCTTTATGGCTTTCGCCCAAGATGAGTGTATCGCTTCATATTCTGCACTGGTAACTGTGAACAGTTCCGGCAGTTCCACATAATAGGCTACCGTAATATCTGCATCTTTCGATATGATGCAGTCATGCTCAACAGCCAATAGAGGAAATTTACTCTCGATAGTGGCAGCTTTCATAATATTACGCATACCCTACCTCCTTTCTTTTCCGGTTGAACAGGCGGTGCGAAGTTTTCCTGTTTATCAGGTAACGGGGATGCTGTTTGACTGCCATGAGTTTCATTAACCCATGCTCCCCGTATTTCTGATTCAGGTTAAAGGTCAGCCACACCAATACCGAAGCCGCTATCACGCCGAAGCCTATGCAAATCCACTGGCTTATGCCTATCATGTACATAATGACAAACACCACGAAGACGGACAACAGACCTCCGGCAAAAATGAAAAGGTATTGTGCTTTCAAACCTTTGAACTCCACACTGGCGCCTATTCCTTTATTAATATTATACTCCATATCTCTTATCTGTATGAAGCCGATTAAAGGAAGAAGGAGCGCAGAATGGTAGCGGCAACTATAAGGAAAATACACGCACCGAACCACGAAGCGGCAGTTTTCGCCGTGTCGGGATCGCCTGATGAGAACTTCCCGTACACCTTTACGCCCCCTATCAAACCGACCACAGCACCAATCGCGTATATCAGCTTTGTGCCGGGATCGAAATACGATGTTACCATGTTGGTAGCGTCTGTAATACCACCAACTCCATTTCCCTGTGCGAATGCAGTTGAAACAGCAGCCAGGACAAAGGCTGCCGACATAAGAATTTTTTTCTTTGTCATAATAAGAAATTGTTAAGTGGCAAGCGGGGTGGATAGTCCCGCTTACCGGATTGATAATTTGTTACTTTGAATTTTTTAGTGGTTGGCTACATCCGTCAGCCATAATCTCTTTCTTTCATCTTTCTTTGTTTTTTACATTCTACATTTATTTATACTATTCGCTTATGCGAAATCTCTCATATCAAAACTGTCGGGCGCTTTCCTGCCGCTTCCGGTATTCCCGGCTTCCTTATCCTTACGCTTATGGAAAGCCGACAGGCTTGCGTTCATCAGGAGCGTTACCGTTTCCCGTGCATCGGGTTTTCCGGAAACCACCTGTTCAAACATATCGGTCTGCCGTATTTCCAGTAAGGTGTCGCCTGCCGCTTTCTTTTCTTCCGGAGTAGCTTCTTTCGCCCGGTTTACCGTCCGCACTGCATTTCCCAAATCGTCAAACTGAACTCCCGAAGCGAGTGCGGATTGTGCCGTTCCTTCAACTTCTTCCGCTTCTTCTTCCTCGTCATCGTCTGTTTCGTCCAGTTCATATTCGAGCGGATAATCAATATCCATCAATTCGGTTTCATCTTCGGGCGGAGTATCGGAAAACGCTTCGTCCAATTCCTCCGGCGGCACTTCTGCCGAAGGTTTTACCTCGTTAGGTGGAGCAAAAGTATCGGGTTTTTCTATCCCTTTTTCGTTTTCGGGCGAGGTGGTCGCGAGTGGCTTCGATTTGGATATGAGTGGCGTTGTCGCCGATTTCTCATACTTGCTTTTTCCGACAATATCGGTTTTCAGATTGCCCGTTTCGGGGATTGTATTTCCTTTTCCGACAATATCTTTTTTCCGTCTTTTCGACAGTTTCAGCCGGAGCAGGCAGATAGCCACAAAAAGGGCGTACAGCACGACTATGGTTATAAATATCTTTACCATAACTGATTACTTTTTAGAAATAATGTAATCATCGTTTTTCTCCTTATTGTACACCTCGTTTATTTCGTCCTGATAAGTGTCAAAATGATGCGACAGCACATTATCAATGTAGCTGAATATTGAAACATCCTTTCGGTCTAAAGCCTGCACAATCTTCGCTATCCGCTTGTGGTACTTCTCACGGATACTGACTAATTTTCCACTTCGTGTGGATATATTAACCTTTGTAAGAAATAGTTTTTCATAGTCGGATATAGATATGTCGGGTACAGGCTTATTAGAAGGCACGACTATCATTTCCAACTCCTGTTCTTCGTCCGGAGTGGGATTCTCACTTTTACTTTCTCTCACTTGTTTCCGGTGGCGGATTGCCTTTGGAATCATTACGGCTGCGAGGATAACCACGCAACACACGACAAGACTAAACATTATCGTATTGTCGTTGTATAAAATCGGATTGGGTATCATAACTTTTCTTTTTTTAATAAATATGTTTTACAATAAATCTTCCCGCGATTGGCGGTATATCTCG
>DAIPZX010000290.1:0-3396 GCA_036781995.1 Massilibacteroides sp.
GATTTTCTGTCAGTCAAAGCCTTTGGTTCTACCGATGTGGGTGTTTCTTTCTTTTTGGAAACAGAAGGAAAGAAACTTTTTCATGCCGGCGACCTGAATAATTGGCATTGGAAAGACGAATCCACACAAGAAGAAGTAGCGGAAGCCGAAGCATTTTACAAGCAGGAATTAACCGATGTAGCCCATGGCGTTGACCGTATTGATTTTGCCATGTTCCCGATAGACCCTCGTTTGGGAACTGATTTTATGAATGGTGCGATACAATTCATATCCCGTATTCCGGTCAAACAAATAGCCCCCATGCATTTCGGCGAAGCATACGATAAGATCGCTTCGTTTAGTAACTATGCCAAAGCTGCCGGCTGTGAATATATGCAGATACGACAAAAAGGACAGAGCATAAACATTTAAATATAAAATAATGAAAATAAAAGGACATTTTGATCATTTCAACATTAATGTAACAGATCTGAGTAAGAGTATCGTTTTTTACGAAAAAGCCCTCGGGCTAAAAGAGGCACGTAGAAAAGAAGCTGAAGACGGATCTTTTATCTTAGTTTATCTTACGGATGAAACAACCGGTTTTTTGTTGGAGCTTACCTGGCTAAGAGACCACCAAGAAGCTTATGAATTGGGAGAAAACGAAAGTCATCTTTGTTATCGCATAGAGGGAGACTATGCTGAAATTCGCAAATATCATAAAGAAATGGGATGCGTTTGTTTTGAAAATGAGTCTATGGGATTATATTTTATTAATGACCCGGATGACTATTGGATTGAGATATTACCTGTAATAAGATAATCCATCAATGGCATTTTCTATTTTTTTATCATACTTCATATTGTCACTAATACATAAACGCTTATATTTGCTTGGTTAAAAAATCTCATTATTAATCTAAAATATAAAATCATGGATAAACCTTATGTAGTTGGTATTGATATAGGTGGTACCAATTCAGTTTTTGGTGTTGTTGACGCAAGAGGAACGATTATTTACAGCGGTTCTATTAAAACAGGTAAGTATGCGGATGTAAATGACTATATCGCAGAACTTGCCAAAGGGCTTAATCTTGTTATTGAACAAGCCGGAGGTTGTGACAAAATCAGAGGTATTGGTGTTGGAGCTCCTAATGGTAACTACTTTAGCGGCTGTATCGAATTCGCACCTAACCTGCCTTGGAAAGGTAAAATTCCATTGGCTCAACTAATCAGCGAAGCTGTAGGCGGAATTCCTGTGGCACTGACTAATGACGCGAATGCTGCCGCTATCGGAGAAATGACTTATGGCGTGGCACGGGGTATGAAAGACTTTATTGTGATCACACTGGGAACAGGAGTGGGTAGCGGTATCGTTATCGGTGGAAACTTAGTTTACGGACATGATGGTTTTGCGGGTGAGTTAGGACACGTAATCATGCGCCGTCACAATGGGCGGTTGTGCGGTTGTGGTCGTCACGGATGCTTGGAAGCTTATGCTTCTGCTACAGGTGTGGCACGAACAGCACGCGAATACCTTGAAATCCGGAAAGAAGACAGCTTGCTCCGTGAATTGAATTCAGAAGAAATTACGTCAAAAGACGTATTCGATGCAGCAATCAAAGGAGACAAGATTGCTCTTGAAATATTTGAAGCTACCGGCACAATCCTGGGTGAGGCTATCGCCGACTTCGTTGCATTCTCAAGTCCTGAGGCAATTATCCTGTTTGGCGGACTAACCAAGGCAGGTGACTTGATCATGAATCCGATCAAGGCTGCTATGGATAAGAACATGCTGAAAGTATTCGAAGGAAAGACTCAATTATTATTCTCACAACTTAAAGAAAGCGATGCGGCAGTATTAGGCGCAAGCGCATTAGGTTGGGAAGCAAAATAAAATATTCCGAATAAGAAAAAGCAGGAGGGTGTGTCGTTTTGACAGGTCCTCCTTTCTTTTTGATATTTTTTAATTCTATCTTTGCCTCACTATTTTTTGATTTATAACAAACATATGGATGAACTATCCTTACTCTTCCAGTTGCGTGACGGAAACGAGAATTCCTTTAAGGAGTTATTTGTCAAATTCTATTCGCCTTTATGTGAATATGCATCCCATTACATAAGAACCGATGAGGCAGAAGAGTTGGTGCAAGACCTGATGATGTATATCTGGGAGGAAAGAGAAAATCTGGTAATTGAACGTTCCATTAAATCATACCTGTTTTCCGCAACAAGGAATCGTTGTCTGAATGCTATTAAAAAGAACATATACCACGAGCAGGTACATTCTCTGATGTATGAAAAATTAAAAGAGCAATTTGAAAATCCGGATTATTATTTCGTTGATGAGTTAGCTAAAAATATCGAGAAGGCAATCAATGAGCTGCCTCCTACTTACAAAGAAGTATTTTCCCTGAGTCGTTTTGGAGAACAGACCAATGTTCAAATAGCAAAAACCTTAGGCGTATCGGTCAAAACAGTTGAATATAGGATTACGCAATCACTTAAAATCCTACGCGTGAAATTAAAAGACTATTTATCTTTTGTTACTTTTTTGTTTTAGTGAGATCTCGTAACTATTCGGTCAACTAACACTGCTCAAGGCAAGTTGTTTCATCTTACAGGCATTAGAAACCGTAAGCTGCATAAATCTGCTTTTTTACTATATGTTCATTTTATATCACTCAGCTCGACCAGTTTGTTTACAATGGCATAGATAGTGAGACCACTGGCGCTGTGAATTTGAAGTTTGCGGGCAATATTACGGCGATGGGTGATAACTGTATGTGTAGACAGGAAAAGACTTTCGGCAATCTCCCGGTTAGTCATGCCTTTTACTACGCAAACAACAATTTCCTTTTCTCTGGTGCTCAGCATTTGTTGCTCGTCAGACTCTTCTGTTGAAGTAACCTCTTTTGTGTTCAGATGCTCCAGCTTGTGTCTGATCTCATCTGCACTATCGTGGATTTTGATCTGCTCGTCAAACATACGTAAACGCGTATATTCAAACACATGGTATATAAGTGCTATGCATTTCACAGAAGAACAACCACACTCTTCTTTAAAATTGGACAAATTGAGCCCCCCGATCATGACCGGATTTACAATCAATACATCCGGTTTATTAATCCGCATAGCATCAGGTAATGACTCAATTCCGCTTACTTCTATTAGTTGAACACGAAGCCCTGTCATTCGTTTTAAAAGAAGTCCTAATCCGTTTCGTATGATGGCGGAAGGTTCTGCAATAAGTATCTTGAGATTTATGTTTGTCATTAGTCTTTAAAGCGTTTTTTCAAGCTCCAAAATCGCCGGGATAAAAAGTGAGTCCTCAATATGATTATGAGAAGCCAGATCTTCTTCTGTTGAGAAAATATCAAACAATACACTATTCAACATATTATTGGCAGTTCCGGG
>DAIPZX010000291.1:0-3387 GCA_036781995.1 Massilibacteroides sp.
GATTTTTCATCCGTTGCCTGATAGCGTCTTCGGCTGTTTTGTCCCGGTTGGCGGCGCGTTTAATGCGCAGTTCTTCGGGAGCGAAAACGGTAAGTGTTTTGTCAACCAATGAATCAAAGCCGGACTCGAAAAGGATGGCAGACTCAATGGCGCAAATAGTTCCATTCTGCCGGCTTGCCCAATTTTGGAAATGCTTGCCTACTTCCGGATGGATAATTTGATTTGTTGTTTGCAAGAGTTGCGGATCTTTGAAAATAAAGGATGCCAGCTTTTTTTTATCTAATTCTGTGCCGCTATACAAGTCCTTGCCGAACAGGCTGATTAATTCCTTTCGTATTGTTTCGGAGGTATTGGTTAGCCTCTTCGCTTCTGTATCTGCGATGTAAACAGGCACTCCGTATAAAGTCAGAAGTTCTCCTACTACTGATTTGCCGCTTCCTATGCCTCCTGTAATACCGATTTTAATCATGGAATGTATTCTGTTCGATAATGAATTCAATTTTGTTGGGCACTAAGGTGTATGATTGTATCCAGTCCGGTTTTTTGTCTAATTGAATAAACAAGGAACCGGAAAGATGTTGTTCCAGGTCATCGTATTTTATGCGGATTGAAAAATTGTCTTCTGTCAGATTTTTATATTTGCTAAGCGGAATATTGCAGTTGACCTCTACGGTAGGCGGGAAGATCCTGACAATATGTCCGGCAGGTATATTGGTGCAGACAACGGGTATATCTAATGTTTTTTCCGTAAATTCTTCTACGTGAATGGAAACGGCTACACTTGTCTGTTCGAACGCGGCTCCGGAGATAGGCGCTAATGCCAGATTCCTGGTTATGCTTTTCTTCATATTCTTAAGGTCTATGTAGTTGGTTTTGACCTCGGAAATGGAATCAAGCACGTTTTGGGTGGAGTAAACATAAATTGACGCGGGGGATATGCTTATTTTGTCGGCAAGACCATATCCGTCACTCGGTATTATGGAGCCATTGAATGTTACGGGTACTTTTTTTTGCTTTTTCTTGCTCGTGTTTACTTCTATAGATAAGGGCGAAAATCGGTGAAGTTGGGTCGTGGTGGAAAGTTGTTTCAATAGATGGGCTTCTATTTCTTGCTGGTTAATGCGCAATATTCCGTCTTTGTTCAGTGCTTTATTGTAGTCAACTTCTATGGGAGAGATTGTTCTTCCGATGGAATAATTCAACAGCACATTTCCTTTGTCTTTTATGGCTATGACAACCTCCTTAGGCGGAAGTTGCGCGAGGGCTACGTCTGCCGGAATATCTTTGTATCTGACCGGGATGGCTATTTCGATTTCATATTCTTCATTCATGCTCTGTAATATCCAGAATCCGAGCGAAAGCAATAGAAAAAGAAAAAAGATTAAAGCTTCTTTCCAACTCTGACGGTGCAAAAAAGTTCTAATCTTTGTCTGGGCAGACTTGATTCTTTTATTTTTAGTTTCAAGTCGTGGCATAAAAATGCGTTGTTATTTTGAGTTTTCTGAAGAAGCGAATACTGAAGTTTTATCAACTTTGATTTTCACACCATCTGCCACTTCGATAATCATATAGATATCGCCGATTTCTTTGATCTTTCCATAGATACCGCCGGATATAACCACCTGATCACCGGTTTGTAAAGCTTCGCGTGCTTTTTGGATTTCTTTTTGCTTCTTTTGTTGAGGACGTATCATGAAGAAATAAAAGATAGCGATCATGGCCACAATCATGATGATTCCCGAGTATTGAGATTGTCCTCCGGCTGCTTGCAGAAAAATTGTCAATAAATCCATATTCATTTCTTTGTTGTTGTATTAATTTGTAATATATGCAAATGTAGTGATAATAATTAATCTTTAAATAACAACTTCTCGTTTTTTAGCTCGGACACGATGGCGTCCAGAATTCCATTGATGAATATTCCGCTTTTCGGGGTACTGTAATATTTGGCTATATCAATAAATTCATTAAGCGATACATTGACCGGGATGGATGGGAATGTCGTGATTTCGGCAAGGGCGACTTGCATAATGATCAGGTCCATATTGGCGATACGTTCGGCTTCCCAGTTTTTCATGTGGTTGCTGATGCGTTCGCGGTATTCGACGCCGTTCATTAGTGCTTTTCTAAATAAAGAGGTGGCAAATTCTCTGTCTTCTTCATCCTTAAACATGGGCAGAAGCGGTTGGTTTGCTCCGTTTTCTTCTTCAAATTTCTTGATTGTCTTTAGTGTAAAAGTTTCGACTATCTCGATGTCGTCATTCCAGTAGATACTTTTGTCTTCCAGATATTCTTCAATCATTTCATTCGTGCAAATGATTTTTTTAAATACCAGGCGCCAGAATTCCTTGTCTGCTTCGTACGAGTTTTCTTTGTTCTCAATATACTCCTGATAAATATCCGATGCAAGAATAATGTCCAATACGTCTTTGATGAAATCCGCATCGTTGCTCCATGACAAGCTGTTCATAGAGACTTGCTCCTGTAGATTCAGGTTTTTCCTGAGTTGGGCAATGAAGCGATTGTCTATGAGTTTTGTGTTGGGGTTCATTTCTTCTTCCGTAGGCACATATTTATGTCTGCGGTTGTCAAGTATGCGTTCATGCAAGTTGGTAACTTCTATTAATAAGAGGAAGAAATAATGATATAAGTCATACGACTTTTGGAGGCTGAAGAGTAATTCTTTTTCCGCTGTTTTGAGGTCTTTATTTCCGTTCTGATAATATGCGTATATTATCTGTAAAACTTTAATGCGGATTAAAATTCTGTTAATCATTGTTTGAAAGAACTTCTTTTAGTTTGTTTAATGAGGTTGCAAATTTAGTTATTCTTTTGTGAATAAGAGTTGGTGATTTTGAAATAAATGGATAAAGAATTGTAAAATTTTAATTTTGTGCATGTTATGTGACAAATTAATAAGGTTGGATAGTGCGTATTTTAAAAAAAATGTACATATTTGAACCAGTATTTAGTAAAATAGAGTATAATTACCGTAATTTTTGCAGATATGGAAGACTCAATTAAAAAAGAATATGTTGAAAGTGGCGATAAGGAGATTATATATTCTAAAGCTATAAAAGCAGGAAAGCGGATTTATTATTTGGATGTCAAGAAAAATCTGAAAGACGATTTGTTTCTGGCTATAACAGAAAGTAAGAAAATTCAATCAAAAGAAAATGGGAATGTGTCTTTTGAAAAGCATAAGATATTTTTATACAAGGAGGATTTCCGGAAATTTATGGATGGTATGACGGATGTCATATCATTTATTGAAGACCACAATTCGGTTAAGAAGGAAGATGCTGCTTCTGATGACGTAGACGATGAAGGAGATATTAAACTGAATATAGAGTTTTAATGGGAAAAAGCAAGGGGCTTATCTAACTT
>DAIPZX010000292.1:0-3368 GCA_036781995.1 Massilibacteroides sp.
TAAGTATGAATTCAAAAATTCATACTTATGTTTTTTTTGATTCATAGTGATGTTTCCGGTAATCGATTTAGAATTTACATCGGATCTACATCATAGTGGAAGATAATCTGCCGGAAAGAAGGGATTGCCTGCATTTCGGTGTACACCTTGTTCAATAACTCCCGGGTAGAGGCAATAGAGGCGGCAATTTCGATTTTTAACACAATATGTCTTACGTAAAGGGTTTGTATGCGGGTTACTACCGGAGTGACAGGGCCTAACACCCTGTCTCCAAATCTGGCACGTAGTTTTTCCGCATAAATCGTTGAGGTTTCTCTCAATGCTACTTCACTCCTGCTGCGCAGCACGAGGTTTATCAGGCGATAGTAGGGCGGATATTTAAACATACTTCGTTCAGTCAGCTGAAGCTTCACCATTTCTTTATAAGCAGACCGCATCACCATGTTGATTAGCGGATGTTCGGGTTGGGAGGTTTGCAATAAAACCGTACCTGGTATGTCACGTCTTCCCGCCCGTCCGCTTACTTGCGCCATGAGCTGGTAAGCCCGTTCATGCGCCCGAAAGTCCGGAAAGTTCATCAGGCTATCCGCGTTCAGGATACCCACAACACTTACATGGGCAAAATCCAACCCTTTGGAAAGCATTTGCGTACCTATTAATATCTGCGTTTTACCCTGATCAAAGTCTGCCAATATACGCTCGTAGGCTGTTCTGGTTCGTGCCGTGTCAAAATCCAGTCTGTCTGTTTTGGCTGTTGGGAAAAGCGAGGCTATCTCCTCCTCCACTTTCTCGGTTCCAAAACCCATCATGCGTATGTCCGTGCTCTTACATTCAGGGCATTCTTCCGGTAGTTTGATGGAGTATCCGCAATAGTGACAAACTAATCGTCCCTGTCGTTTATGATACGTCAGGCTCACATCGCAATTCAGACAATGAGGCACATGTCCGCAGTCTTTACATTCCACCATCGGAGCAAATCCTCTCCTGTTTTGAAACAGAATGATCTGTTCTTTTCTCTCTAACGCCCGGCCTGTTTTCTCAATCAACAAAGGAGAAAACAAAGCTTCTTTCTTCATTTTCTTTTTCCGTTTGAGTTCCTTGATGTCTACCGGAATAATTTCGGGAGGTTGCGTATCGGCAAAACGGGCAGTTAGTTCCACCAATCCGTATTTAGCTGTTAGAGCATTATAATAAGAATCAATCGATGGAGTTGCAGAAGCCAGAAGCGTCTTGGCACCATGCATATTAGCCAAAACGATAGAGGCATTACGGGCATTGTATCGCGGAGCAGGATCTTGCTGTTTATAAGACGCTTCGTGTTCTTCATCCACAATGATCAAACCTAAATCTTTAAACGGTAGAAAGAGCGAAGAACGTACGCCCAATATCAACATAGGCTCATTCCCATACAAGAGCTTATTCCAGACTTCTACCCGTTCGTTGTCCGAAAACCGGGAATGATAGACCAGCAGACGATCACCGAAATGCCCGGCCAATCGTTCTGTGAGTTGTGTGGTTATCGCTATTTCCGGCAAAAGGTAAAGCACCTGCCGCCCCATTTTCAACACTTCATCAATCAAATGAATATGTATTTCCGTCTTTCCGCTTGATGTCGCACCATAAAGCAGGCAAACATCTTTTGTTTCGAAAGTTTCACGAATCGAATTACAAGCTTCAAATTGTGCCGGAGTGAGCGTTTTGGGAGGATTAAGACGGCAGACAGGGATTTGCAAGCGTCCGATTTCTTTCTCGTAGCTTTCCAGAACACCTTTTTTGAGTAGTTCGTTCAGAATGGTCGTGTTGGCATCGGCACGCTCCAAGAGTTCTTTTTTAGATAGTTCCTTCGCCTTTGCCGGATTTAACGCATGGCTAAGTTCCAAATAAGTGATCAGTATTTCTTCCTGCTTCTTCGCCCGTTTCAAATCAGCAAAAGTCCGCTGCAATTCTTTCTCATTTCTGAAAGCTTCTGCCAGACGGATAAAAGTCTGCGTTTTGGGCATAAAACCACGCTTTAATTCCTCATTCACCTCTACTGCTCCATGAGCTAAGAGCGCAGAAATAGTTGGCAGAACATTACGCAGCCCTGTTCGTTTCTCTAAGTCAGAAACGGTTAGCTTTTCTCCCGCTTTAAACGCATCCAATACTTTTCCTTCACTCGGACGAAGCGGCGTTTGTGCTTCAAACTCTTCATTGAGAGAAACGACGGTTTCACTCTCGAGTTTCAGCCCTGCCGGCAGTGCCGCTTTATAGACATCTCCCAGTTTACACAAATAGTAGGAAGCAACCCATTCCCAAAATTTCAATTGCGGACGCCGCAGTATGGGAACAGTATCCAATAAACTATGGATTGTTTTGATCTCATATTTCGTATTCGGACAGCGTTGATGTGTATGAACCACAATAGCCGTATAATAACGTTTCTTCCCGAAATGAACTATCACACGACATCCGGGTGCGATCGACTTCTCCATCTCATCAGGCACCAGGTAAGTATAGCTATTCTCCAAAGAGAGCGGAAGTATTACATCGGCATACATCATCTTTTCATGTCTTTATTGATGCCAAAGATAGTGATTTTTCGGTCGGGATACCGTCGACGGGGGTAGATGGTTGGATGGCTGTTTTCAAGCAATAAAAAAAACGCGCAATCCCTATTGGTTTGCACGTTTGGCTTCTCAGATGGAGTTCTGTTCCTATTTGATTATTTCGTTTTTCATCCTTTCGGGGTTTTGGCGGCAGTCGAAAACGGATGATATATATATCTTTTCATCTACTATAAAATACAAAATCTTGTAATTGCCCTCTACAAGATAACGGAACTCTTGCGGCAGATCCGACAATAATTCTTCTCTCGTTCCGGCTTTAGGATTTTGTATAAGGATACCGGAATGGTTGTATATATTATCGATTATTTTCCTTGCGGTGCGTTTCCCGGCTTCCTCTTTCAGATAATGGTATATTTCATCAAGCGTCGTCAACGCGTGCTCAGACCATTCCAATATCATCGCCATGACGCTATACGCTTTTTTACCTCTTGATGAGAAACGGTGCGTCCTGCCTGAACATCGACAATTGATTCTTCCGCCATATCGCGATATTCCTCTACTGTCATGCGGCGCAACGATTGGCTACCTGAGGATGCTTTGGCTTCAATCTTCATCTTGCGAAGCATTGCCATCACAAGCGAATATTCCTGCTCGGTCTTGGGTGTTACTATAATCTGTTCCATACGTTTATTCTTTTCACAAAAATAGTGTTTTATCCTATAGATAGCAAACAATCAGACAATGGGATCTTTCTGGTGACCCTATTTCGAAACATCGATAAGGCTTTGAAAGTTTTCATTACTAAAAAATACGAGGTCTCCT
>DAIPZX010000293.1:0-3358 GCA_036781995.1 Massilibacteroides sp.
CATATTAAAAGAATTTCTATGTTGAAAATAAGACAATTGAATATTATTTTGCTTATGCTGTTTCTTTCTTTCTCCACATTTGCCGGAAAGAAGATAACCGGACGTGTGTTAGATCGATCAAATCAGCCTGTGATAGGGGCGAATGTCTATTGGGAAAAGAGCCGGACGGGAACTACAACCGATCTGGACGGACGTTTTGAACTGAACCGGGAAGGCGCTGAAACTCGATTGGTAGCCAGCTATATTGGTTATACGCCGGCTTTCGTTGAGGTAGACGACACGGATCAGGCAATTGAAATCAAATTGAAGGGAGAAATTGAACTTCAGGAAGTAGTGGTCAGTGAAAGAAAGGCAGGTACGGTTACTTCACGCACCAGCGTACTGCAAACACAGAAAATAACGCACGATGAATTATTCAGAGCCGCATGTTGTAATCTGGCGGAAAGTTTTGAGACGAATCCGTCTGTCGATGTTTCTTACGCGGACGCGGCTACGGGTGCCCGGCAAATTAAATTATTAGGGCTTTCGGGTATGTATATCCAGATGCTCACGGAAAACTATCCAAACTTCAGAGGAGCGGCATCTTTGTATGGTCTTGATTATATTCCGGGTACGTGGATGGAAAGTATTCAGGTGTCTAAAGGAACATCGTCTGTAAAGAACGGTTACGAGGCATTGGCGGGACAAATAAACGTAGAGTTCAAAAAACCGCTTACGGCGGATATCTTCTCTGTCAACCTGTTCGCAAGCGATGCCGAGCGTTATGAAGGGAATGCAGACGCTTCCTGGCATGTCAATGACCGGTTATCGACAGGGCTGTTTGTGCATTACTCGAAAGACAATAACGAACATGACCGCAATGGCGATGGCTTTTTGGATATGCCATTAAAAGAACAAGTGAACCTGATGAACAGATGGCATTATATGTCGGGCAATTACGTGTCTCAATATGGTGTGCGCTACCTGCATGAAGACAGAACGGGAGGGCAGACTATGCATACTGAACATGGCGAAGTGTATGACCCTTATCGTATTCATTTTAACACGAATCGGGCTGAACTGTTTACCAAGCAGGCATTTATCTTAAATCCGGAAAAAGTAGAGAGTGTGGCTCTTATCCTTTCAGGCTCTTACCACCAGCAGTTGTCCGATTACGATAAATCACCCTATAATGTGTATCAGAAGAACCTCTATGCCAGTTTGATGTATGAGAAGGAATTTTCCGCAATGCATAGTCTGAGTACAGGGCTCAGCCTGAATTATGACGGCTTTGATGAAAACATAACACTGGCGGATGTTCGTACGCCCTACAACCGGAAAGAAACGGTGCCCGGAGCTTATATACAGTACACGTACAACCTGCATGATAAATTTATTGTATTGGGAGGAATCAGAGGTGACTATAGTTCGCTTTATGACTTCTTTATCACACCACGCGTACATATTAAATATAATCCGTTTGATTGGTTTCATATACGCGCCTCCGCCGGTAAAGGATTCCGCACAGCAAATGTACTGGCGGAAAATAACTTTCTGCTTTCCAGTAGCCGGAAGGTGCTTATCGCTGACAATCTCAAACAAGAAGAAGCCTGGAATACCGGACTGAATTTATCCTTTTATATACCCCTCTTCGGAAAAGAACTGACGCTGAACGGAGAGTGGTATTACACCGATTTTATGAATCAGGTAGTTGTAGACGTAGATAGCGATCCACACGCCGTGCGTTTTTACAATCTGGAGGGCAAGTCGTATTCCAATAGTTTCCAGCTGGAAGCTACTTATCCGTTCTTCCGCGGCTTTAGTCTGACGGCAGCCTATCGCTACACCGATGCAAAGACCGATTTTCAAAATGCAGCGGGAGAAACTACCCGTTTAAAGAAACCGTTGGTTAGTGATTACAAGGGGCTTGTAACGGCATCTTATCAAACACCTCTGAAAAAATGGCAGTTTGATCTGACCGGGCAGTTTAACGGAGGCGGTCGGATGCCCGAACCGGATGCTATAAATCCGCTTTGGAATAAGAAATTTGATCCGTTTACGCTTGTAAATGCGCAAATAACCCGTTATTTTCGCACTTGGTCTGTTTATTTAGGGTCAGAAAACCTATTCGATTTTGAAATGAAAAATCCGATTATTGACGCGCAGAACCCCAGAGGAGATAATTTTGACGGAACCATGGTGTGGGGTCCTGTTCACGGACGGAAGATCTATGCCGGATTCCGCTTTAATATAAGTAGAGATTAATAACTTTTTAAATAAAATAAATATGAAACGATTAGTAGTAGCTTTTATTGGTGTGATGTGTGCCTGTTCAATTGCTTTTGCACAAGACAAACCCAAAAACAAAAAAGAAACAGTTACTTTCTATGTGGAAGAGATGGAATGTCAGAACTGTGTGAAAAGAGTGGAAAAAAATATTGCCTTTGAAAAAGGTGTTGCCGATTTGAGATGTAACCTGTCGGACAGAACGGCAAAAGTGACCTATAATACAACAAAAACAACTCCGGAGCAGCTCGCTGCGGCATTCAAAAAAATAGGAATGGAAGCTGTTGTAACGGACGATGAAGCTAAAGGCAAAGAATAGGAACTACGTAACCATTCGGTGTAGTATGTTTATCAGAGACTTTTGATATGCTTTCACTTAAAATGTTCCGTTTTTAGTCGATAACTGAATCTTTCTTTATCTTTGCAAAGCCTCTGCGTCAGGGGCTTTGTTTCGTCTCGGATAATACTTAATTGGATTCTTTGTAAAAAAAAACAGGGATAATATGCAGCGTTTAATGATTTCTCTACATCTTATGGATATACATCTCTCTACTTTGTGGAGAAGTAGAACAGGTACTAGATGAACGAACGGCAACTGATAGAGAGTTGTAGAAGGGGTGACAGAGTCGGACAGAAGGATTTATACGACCGGTTTGCTCGCAAGATGATGGGGGTTTGCTATCGTTATGTGAACGATAAGGAGACTGCCGCTGATTTGCTGCAAGACGGTTTTGTAAAAGTCTTTCAGAGTTTGGGTTCTTACTCCGGAGTTGGTTCTTTTGAAGGTTGGGTTCGTAAAATCTTTGTAAATACGGCGTTAGAGTATTTACGGAAGTCTGATGTGTTACGTGATGCAACAGACTTGGATAATACGGCAGAACCGGTTCAACCGGACGACTCGGCAATCTCGTCCATGACTGCCGGAGAGTTGATGAAATTAGTACAGGAATTGCCGCCGGGCTTTCGGACTGTTTTTAACTTATTTGCGATTGAGGGTTATTCTCACAAAGAAATAAGCGATATGCTGAATATAACGGAGAGCACTTCCCGGTCACAGTTTACAAGGGCCAGACAGATTTTACAAAAAAAAGTG
>DAIPZX010000294.1:0-3354 GCA_036781995.1 Massilibacteroides sp.
AAAACAAGCAGGTTAAGTTGACAAAAACATCGACTCTTGTAGAAACAGGATGGAAGGACGGCAAAGTTTTTTTAGAAAACACGCCTTTGGAACATTTATTACACACATTGAGAAAACGCTTCAATGCAGATTTTATCTTGACAAACGAAACGCTTAAAGAAAATTATTTTACCGGAGTTTTCGGAACCCAGGATCTAAGTATGATATTGAAACATCTTGAGATTTCTTCCGGCATAAAGCATACTATTGAAATGCCTGCAGAAAATGATCCGGAAGCTCGAATAATGATAACACTCTATTAATTAAAAACAACACTATTATGATGATACAGAAACCTCCTTAGAGAAAAATATTATTACTCATACAAGTAATTAACCAAGTTTCATACTAAAAATCTATTGCAATTTATGGTAAAAAATAACACAAACAAAAGATATGAGAACATAGCTTTTCTCAATCTTTTAAAAATAAATATAATTAAAAGCATACTGGCAGCCGCTTTACTCTTTTCCACAACAGAGGTATGTAGTGCTTCGAAAGCCTATGCTCAAACAGTCTCGATCTCCCTGCATGTAGAAAACAAACCAATCCAACAGGTCTTACAGGAAATAGAAAGAACCTCTGATTTCAAATTTTTCTATAATAACAAGCAGATTGATTTAGCGCACAAAGTTTCTGTGAATGTTTTAGAAAAAGATGTATTTACTATCCTTGACCAAATATTCAGAAACACAGATATTGATTATAAAATTCTGGATAAAAACATTGTTCTTGCACGTAAAGACATGTTGGATAAAACAGTGGCAACAGCATTGCAACAACAGCAGGGCAAAACGGTAACAGGTACCATTGTTGACACGTTTAATGAACCGATCATTGGTGCGAATATCCTGGTAGACGGGATGACATTAGGCACAATCACGGATATTGACGGTCAGTTTACCCTGACCGATGTACCGGACAATGCGACCCTGATTATTACTTATATCGGATACATCGAACAGAAGATCAGCGTAGCAGGAAAGAATCAACTGGCTGTTATACTGAAAGAAGATACACAAGCATTAGACGAAGTTGTGGTGGTAGGCTATGGTGTACAGAAAAAGCTTAACCTGACCGGTTCTGTAGAACAGGTAACTTCTGAGGTGTTTGAAAACCGTCCCATCACCAACGTATCTCAAGGATTGGTCGGCGCCATTCCAAACCTGAATATTAAAATGGCAGATGGAAAGCCTACGCAGTCTCCGTCTTATAATGTGCGCGGAACAACTTCTATCGGGCAAGGTGGTAGCGCTCTGGTGTTGATAGATGGTGTGGAAGGTGATCCCCGTATGTTAAATCCCAATGATATCGAAAGTGTGTCTGTATTGAAAGATGCAGCTTCGGCCTCTATTTATGGAGCTCGCGCAGCGTTCGGGGTGGTATTGATTACAACCAAATCAGCATCTAAAGGTAAGGCATCTGTTACCTACAGTGCGAACTTTTCATCCAAATCGCCCACCACTGTACCGGATAATATCGTAGATTCTTATCCCTGGGCACAATCTTTCAGTGATGCCTGGTCAAGATGGAATGATAATGGAAATACGCCCACGGCAGTAAACAAAACGATGACCTTCTCGCCCGCTTATTTAGCCGAAATCAAAAGAAGATGGGAAGATCCTTCTCTGCCGAGAGTAGAAATAAACCCGACCACAGGGGCATACGAATATTATTATAGCACAGACTGGTACAAGGAACTATATAAAGATAGTTTCTTCGCGCAAGACCATAACCTGTCCATGTCCGGAGGTAATGATCTCGCCACGTATTATGTAGCCGCCAGATATAATGGGGAAGACGGACTTTATCGTTACAATCCCGACAAATATTCCATGTATAATATCCGTGGAAAAGGAACGATTCAGCTTACCAACTGGTTGCAGATAGAAAACAATATTGAATATTCTTCCATGAGCTACTACCAGCCGATCAATGTTGGAGAGGGAAGCAATATCTGGCGTAATATTGCCGATGAAGGTAATCCGCTGGCGCCATTACTCAATCCTGACGGAACCTTAAGTTTCGTTTCGGCCTACACCGTGGGAGACCGTTACTTAGGCAAGAGCGGTGCCAACATTCACCAGCGGGTTTTCAAGAACAAAGCCGGATTTAAAGCTGAGTTTTTAGATAAAAGTCTGACGGTAAGAGGTGATATCACATTACAAAACACCGATTACGATCACGATCAGATACGCGTACAGGTTCCTTACAGCAGATATGAAGGAACAATAGGATATGCAGGAACCAACACAAACGATTTTGAAGTAAGACGCAACACCAACGAATATATCGCGACCAACTTATTTGCGAATTATATAAAGTCATTCAATGAGTCTCACAACTTCAATATCTTAATGGGGTGGAACTACGAACAGTCTACCTATAAGAATACGACCGTACGTCGTAATGGTATTGTGTATGAGGACGCAAGCGATATCAACCTGGCGCTTGGAAACAACATAACAACTACAGGAGGGTATAGAAAATGGCGTATTGCAGGGGGGTTCTTCCGCGTTAATTACAATTTCAAGGAACGTTATCTGCTTGAAGTAAACGGACGTTATGACGGGTCTTCCAAATTCCCGGATTCACAGCAATGGGATTTCTTCCCGTCTGCATCTGTGGGTTGGAGACTTTCGGAAGAGGCTTTCTGGCAGGTAGATCCTAAAGCTATTTCCAACATAAAGGTTCGTCTTTCTTACGGATCGTTAGGGAACGGAACAATTGCCCCCTATACGTTTAGTGAGAATTTCAGCATCAAGCAATCCGAACGTATTTTGAATGGCATCCGTCCGCAACAAACGTCTCAACCCAATGTGATCCCGAATAGTCTGACCTGGGAAACGGCAACAACAGGAAATATCGGATTAGATATAAGCAGCTTGAATAATCGTCTGAGTTTTACCGGAGACCTTTACCGCCGATGGACCAAGGATATGTACACTGTAGGACCGACCGTGCCGGCGATCTTCGGGACTGGTGTTCCCAAAGGCAACTACGGGGCTATGAGAACTACCGGATGGGAAATTTCCTTAAACTGGATGGATAGATTCAATGTAGCCAATAAACCATTAAACTATAATGTGAGATTCACATTGGCAGACTATCAATCAGTCATTACCGACTATTATAATCCGGACAAAAATCTGAGTGATTATTATGTAGGTCAAAAAATCGGAGAAATCTGGGGCTATCGTGTAGAGGGGCTGTTTAAATCGCAGGAAGAAATCGACAATTCACCGTCTCAATCCAATATTCTGGCGCACAACACACGTAAGAATCATGTCGGAGACTTAAAATTCAAGAACCTGG